>JAYVGA010000319.1:0-7236 GCA_043772635.1 Chitinophagaceae bacterium | reverse complement strand
TTTTCCAATAAAGTTTTGTAGCGAAAAAAAACCTGCACCCGCTCTTTAATGGGTGTTTTGCTCCAGGCAGGAAATGCTTTTTTAGCTGCAGCTACTGCATTATTTAAATCGGATGCGGATGATAACGGAACGGTAGAAAGCAGGTTGCCATCCAGGGGCGAAACCACTTCCATGGTTTTGATGGAAGACGTTTTTTCAAATTGTCCGTTGATAAAATTTTGAACAGGAGAATATTTCATAAAATTTGATTATTGCATTTTCTGCAGATATATTACTAAAAAAATAAAAATAAATCATTTTACAATCAATTTAAAATTTTATTTTTAATTTTCGCTTCATTTTTTAACTCAGCAATTTTATGCCGGAAAAAGAAAATTATGCTTTAGACAGCCTGGATTTTGAAATCCTGTCTCACCTGCAGGAAGATGGAAGAATGTCGTTTACGGTAATGGCAGAAGCATTGAAGGTATCGGTGGGCACCATCCGCACCCGGTTTAATAAACTGATAGAAGAAGGAACGGTAAATATAATAGGAAGAGTTGATCCTGATAAAGTAGGATTTAACTGCTATGCTCATATAGCAGTATTTGTAAGGCCCGCTACCTTAAAAGATAAAGTAGCGCAAAAAATCTGTAAACTGCCGGAAGTAAGTTTTCTGGCTATGACCTCCGGTGATTACGACCTGGAAGTAGATGTAATGTGCAGGGACAATAATCACCTGGTAAATTTTGTGGATGGTATCAGTAAAATAGAAGGAGTTAATCAAACCAAGACCACCATTTATTTTAAAGTATATAAATATGCACAGCCCGATTTAAAGCTGCTGAAAAAATAAAATTTCAGAATAAAGAATTTTTAATTACCTGGTTGGTAACTTTCACTTATTTAACATACAACATCAAAGCCATCACCCTATTTGCTTTAGTTTTACATTTTAATTAAAACATTCTAAAATGAAAAAAATAATAATGATGTCTGCCTTAGCAGTATTAATTGCGTTTTCGGCCAGTGCCCAAAAAATAAACGCTTCCAAAGTTCCGGCAGCTGTAAAAGATGCCTTTGCAAAAAATTATCCTGGAGTCACAGCTAAATGGGAAAAAGAAGCAGGTAAATATGAGGCTGGGTTTAAACAAAATGGAAATACCATGAGTGCTTTATTTGAAGCCAGCGGTAGCATGACAGAAAGCGAAATGGATATTAAAGTTGCAGATTTACCTGCTCCTGTTTTAGCCTATGTAAAAGAGCATTACCAGGGTATGCACATTAAGGAAGGGGCTAAAATTTCCAGTGCAGATGGCACAGTAAATTATGAAGCGGAAGTAAATGGCAAAGATGTAATTTTTGATGCCAATGGAAAATTTTTAAAAGAAGTAAAAAATTGAATGCTCCAGAATTTAAAGTACCGGGCGGCTATGATGCCGCTCTTTTTTTATCAGAAGTATAAATACCAAATTGAAAATGATTACACAAAATAATGTAATAAGTAAATTGCCTGCCATTACTATTTCTTTCTGGATAATGAAAATATGTGCAACAACACTTGGAGAAACTGCCGGTGATTTATTATCTATGACGTTGAATGTGGGGTATGCCATAAGTTCAGTAATTCTTTTGAGTTTCTTTTTTATTACATTGCTTATACAACTGTTTTCTAAAAAATATCATCCCGTTATTTACTGGTTGGTAATTCTTGCTACCAGTACTGCAGGCACTACCATGTCGGACTATATGGATAGAACATTGCAACTGGGTTATGCAACCGGTTCATTAATCCTGGTTACCCTGCTGGTTGTAACACTTATCATTTGGAAACTAACCGAAAAATCTTTATCGGTAACTGATATAAAATCTTTACGTGGAGAAATATTTTACTGGACGGCCATTTTATTTTCAAATACCCTGGGCACTGCACTTGGCGATTTTTTGGCAGACAATTCCGGCCTTGGTTTTGCAGGCGGTGCCATCTTAATAGCAAGTTTATTATTGCTCATTATTTTAGCCTATTATTTTACTAAAATATCGCATATCGTTTTGTTTTGGCTGGCATTTGTTTTAACCAGGCCATTTGGCGCTACTTTTGGCGATTTGCTTACCAAAATACCAGAAAAAGGAGGGCTTGGTTTTGGAACGGTTGGATCATCCTTAATTCTTTTTACTATCCTTTTAGTTTTGGTTATTTATGAAATAAGAAAAATAAATAAACCCGTTCTACAAATTGCTAAATAAAAATTTTATGTGGTGGATATATGCTTTACTCCCTGCTTTGTTTGCAATACTTACTGCCTTCTTTGCAAAAATTGGTATCACGAAAAAAAGTATATATTTTTTACATGATAGCTGTATTTAAAGAAGAAACTAATGCAGGTAATCTAAAATTTATACACAACTCCAATACCCAAACCAAATGTGTAAGGATAGGTTTTCACTACATTTCCTTTATTGATAACTCCTAACGAATATTTAAAATAAGGAAGGGCACTGATGTTTATTTTTTTTGAAAGCTGGTATTGTACTTCCGGAGTCAGTATGATACTGCTGCCAAATTCTTTAATGCTGTGCAATTTTGATATGTATTCGGTTTCTGTATTAAACTGATCTTCTACATCGGTAGTTAAAGTGGCCTTTGTTAAAAAATTAAATGTTACACCAACCCCTGGGTTAAAGCTTATTTTTTTATTGCCAACTTTATATTTTGCAATAAGCGGAATACTGATGTAATTTAATGTGTGGTTAGCTCCATTGGCAAATAAACTATCTCCCACTGATGGTGAACTATTAAATGAAGGAAGCAGGTAACCATAACCAAATGATGTGTTGTAACGGTATTTTATTATCCCGGCATTATCTTTTTCTGCATAAATTTTTGTAGGATCAATACTGATATTTGAAGAGGAATACATAATGCCCGACTGAATGGTTATTTTTTTACGAATTGTATAACCCACCAAAATACCTGCTGAAGATGATAAATCACTGCGTTCTCTTTTTTCAATTCCGGCTTTATTATCACGGGTATTAAATTCATCATTTTCCAGGCGATAAGCTGTGTAATCTGCCGCAGCAAAAGCAGTAAGTGTAAATTTAGGGTTATAAGCTTTGCGCTTTTTATTGTTCTTTTTTGATGATTGATTATCTGCAGATAATGGCAAAGCATCTTTTTTTAATAATGCAGAAATTGAAGCAGGCTTATTTTCTGCATCTTTTGTTGTTACAGGCTTATTAAAAATAAAAGCATCTACAGGTTTTGCAACAACATTATTTTTAATAATTTCAATTGTGTCATCCTCAGCATTTTTTCCTCCTGCTATTGTACCCATGCTTATTTTTATATTAGTTTTGCCTTTGTTTATAACAGTTATTTTTTTTGCAATAAAAGAACCCTGGCCGGTAGCACCTGTTAAATTGGTACCTGGCGTATTATTTTCAAGCACAGGATGCAGAGGAAATAAATTTGTGGCTGAGCTTTGGGGTCTCCCTTTTATATTATTGCCTGTTTTACTGTTGCTGGCTGATTCGTTTGTTTTCTGCTCTGCTGTTTTGTAATTACGCACAGCTTCCGGCAGATTGCTTTTGTTTTTTGAAGTATTAAAATAGATTACCGAATATGTAGAAATGCCAATAAGCAGCAATAACAAAAGCATGGTTCTTTTTTTAAGCCGTGTAAATTTTTCTTTATAGTTTTTTGCATCTGTTTTATCAAGTGCTTTATCTATATTTTCCCAAATATGCTCACGGGGTTCCTGGCTCAGCGAATTAATATCTTCACTGAATTGCTCACCTATATCTCTATGTAAATGTTTATCCATTTAAAATTTTTTTTTCAATGCCTATATTTTTTTTTAGGGTATTCTGTAAAATTCTTTTAGCCTGCGCCAGGTTAGATTTGGATGTACCTTCTTCTACCCCCAGCAGTTCTGCAATTTCCCTGTGCTTGTATCCTTCAAAATAATGAAGATTAAAAACCATCCTGTATGCCGGCGATAATGCCTGAACCATTTGCAACATTTCTTTTCCGTTTATATTTTCTATAATACTATCCGGGTAAGGTTCGTTATGTGCTTCTGCATTTAAAGAAATAACAGGCCGCAAATTTATCTGGCTTCTTAATTTTTGCAGGGCGCAGTTTACCATAATCTTCCGGATCCATCCTTCAAACGAACCTTCATCTTTAAACTGGCCAATAAATTTAAATACTCTTATAAAACCATCCTGTAAAATTTCTTCTGCCTCTTCCAGGTTTTTTGAATAACGCAGGCATACAATCATCATTTTGGGAGAAAAAAGTTTATACAAATCCGACTGGCAATTTCTGTTGCCTGCAATGCAGCCTGTTAAGATATTTTTTAGATGATTACTCAAATACAAATCTTATTACTGTTTACAGATGTAGTGCAACACAAAAATAGTTGTGTTTTATAGGTATTTTTTAAAAAAATAATTTTTACCCTGGTTTACAGCATCAATGACCTGCGGTTATTTTGAGAGTACACAACTCTTTTCAGTAATTCTGTTATCTATTCTATCATATCTGCGCATATTTATTTCAAACAAAAATTAAACAGATGAAAGTTAAATTCATAGCCTGTATTTTATTGTTGATTTTTTCCCAAATCAAAATATCAGCACAAAAAAAAATAACCATTAGCGGCTATGTAAAAGATGCAGCTACAAAAGAAGTATTAATTGGAGCTACAGTTGTAAATGCAAATACGCAAACCGGCACTTCTACCAATCCGTATGGTTTTTTTTCTCTGTCGGCTACGGCTGCAGATACTGTTGAATTAATTTTTTCTTATGCGGGTTATACTATCCAGGCAAAAAAAATAACGGTAAAAACTGATTTGCGGTTAACAGTACTGTTAGCTTCATCAAAAGAAAATTTAAATGAAGTGGTATTGATATCCGGAAAAAATAACCGGAACATACAAAAAGCGCAAATGGGTGTAATTGATGTACCCTTAAAAGCTATAAAAAATCTTCCGGTAATTTTTGGCGAAAGAGATGTGCTGAAAATTATTCAGCTGCTGCCGGGCGTACAGGCCGGGCAGGAAGGCACAACAGGCTTTTATGTAAGGGGAGGAAACCTGGATCAGAATTTAGTGCAGTTGGACGAAGCCACTGTTTACAACCCCAATCATTTATTTGGATTGTTCAGCACATTTAATGTAAACTCTATTAATCATGTACAGTTAATAAAAGGTGGCTTCCCTGCTGAGTTTGGCGGCAGGCTGAGTTCTATACTTGATATCACCATGAAGGAAGGCAACAAAACAAAATTTCAAACAGAAGGCGGAATTGGTTTGCTCTCGGATAATATTACTTTCCAGGGGCCCATACAAAAAAATCAATCTTCCTTTATCATTTCTGCAAGGCAAAGTCATATCAATCTATTTTTAAAACCGCTCACATCTACCGGTAACTCTTATAAATTTTACGACATCAATGCAAAAATGAATTATGAATTTGGCAAAAAAGATCATTTATTTCTCAGTGTTTTTAAAGGCAATGATAAAGCCGCATATACCGGGGCAAACAGTTTAAATTATGATACCGATTTTGGAAACAGTACAGTCACCCTGCGCTGGAACCACCTGTTTGGAAATAAAGTTTTTAATAATACCTCCATTATTTACAACGATTATCATTTAGGTTTGGCCAGCACGCAAAATAATTATTATAACCTTCTTTATACCGGCATTAAAGATGTAAGTGCAAAAACCGATTTTACCATTACGCCCAATGCACAACATAAAATAAAAGCAGGGTTTGCCTACACTTATCACACTTTATACCCGGCAGCAGTATCGTCCCGTGTTCCCAGGAGAGGAAACCGGATTACCATAAACAAAGACAGCATAGGAAAACGATACTCAAACGAAATGGCTTTTTATGTAGGCGATGAGTATGAGGCTTCGAAAAAGATAAGCATTAATTATGGTGTACGGTTACCATTTTTTACTGCAGCCGGCAAAAATTATTCATTTGCCGAACCACGCATTACTACAAAAGTTTCTGTAAATGCTACAACATCCATTAAGGCATCCTATACCCGTATGAACCAGTTTTTACATTTAGTTCCCAACAGCACATCATCAATACCAACAGATATATGGCTGAGCAGCAGCCCTGAAATTAAACCACAAAACAGTACCCAGCTTGCCCTGGGTTTATTTAAAAATTTTAATGATAATAATATCGAAGCCAGTATTGAAGGCTATTACAAAACAATGGATAACCAGGTATTATTTAAAGAAGGCACAGAAATTTTATTAAGCACCAGCCTGGATAGTGTAATTACTTTTGGAAAAGGAAAATCTTACGGCGCAGAATTATTTGTAAAAAAGAATTTTGGAAAACTAACCGGATGGCTAAGTTATACCTGGAGCAAAACCACACAAACATTTGCGGAATTAAACAGGGGATTAAGTTTCCCTTCATCGTTTGACAGGCGGCATAATTTTTCTTTGGTGGGCAGTTATGAATTAACCAAACGCTGGACGTTTTCTGCAGACTTTGTTTTCTATTCGGGCAAGCCATTTACTTTACCCGCAGGCCGCATTACAGTGCCTGTAAATGGTTCTTTGTATGATGGAAGTTTTTATGATTTTACCAGCCGCAATAATGTAAGGCTAAGGGCTTATCACCGGCTGGATGTGAGTCTGTCGCACAAAAAAACAAGTAATCTGTTTGGAAAAAAATATGAACGGGAGTGGGTGTTTGGTGCCTATAATATTTACAGCCGCCTTAATCCTTATTTTGTTTATTTAACTACCAATGCTTTTACCAAGCAGCCGGAAGCAAGGCAGGTTTCCCTGCTTCCCATTGTGCCCAGTGTAAGTTTTAATTTTAAATTTTAAAAATCTTTATAAAAAATGAAAGCATTAAAAAAATTAATCTCCGTGGTACTCCTTATTATTTTTTACTCCTGCGAAAAAACAATTATCATCACTCCCCCGTCCTATCTTAGCCGCCCATCTATACAAAGTATGCTGGAACCTGATAGCTTACCCATTGTTTATTTTAACAGAACCGTACCTTATTTTAATAAAAGTTTATTGTTTAAAGATTTGATTATCCGCAATGCTAAAATAAAAATACAAAGTAGCGGCGGTACCGACAGTTTAAAATTAGACAGCGTGTATGATAAATCTTTTTGCCAGTACAATTATTATTACAGGGGAAATATTCCCATACAGTCAAATAAAATTTACACCCTGACAGTAATTAACGGTACGG
>JAYVGA010000318.1:0-8718 GCA_043772635.1 Chitinophagaceae bacterium | reverse complement strand
CCAAATCAAAATTAGCATTGGCCAGTTTATTTATTGAAGAAAGCCGTGCGTATGGCAACCACGCTTATTACGACGAAGCATCCCTGCATTTTGTAAATGACGTATTGCAGACAGAACCTAAAAATTTTGAAGCTTCCGTTTTAAAATCAGTGTTACTTTTATCGCAGCACCGGTTTGAAGAAGCAAAAGTAGAAGCCGAAAAAACTAAACAACTTAATCCTTACAATGCTTATGTATATGGAATACTGGCAGATGCCAATGTGGAATTGGGCAATTATACAGCAGCAATTGAAAATGCAGATCAGATGGTATCCATCCGGCCGGATATACGGTCATATAGCAGGGTAGCTTATTTAAGAGAGATACATGGAGATAATCCCGGAGCTATTGATGCTATGCGTATGGCAGTGAGTGCGGGTGCTCCCGGAAATGAAGCTACGGCATGGGCAAGAGTACAATTAGCCCATCTTTATGAAAATACTGGAAAGGTTCAAGAGGCAGCAATACAATACAGCCTGGCACTGGAAGAAAGACCTGGATACGCTTATGCTTTAGCAGGAACCGGAAGATTGTTATTGCACGAAAATAAACCCGATGAAGCAATTAAGTATTTTTTGCAGGCAGATGCACAGGTAGAAGATGTAGCTTTTACAGAGGGACTGGCTGAAGCATATTCTCAAAAAGGGGATAAGAAAAAGGTGGGGGATTTAAATAATGAAATTATAAAAGCCATTAACAATCATCAGCATTCTGCCAGCAAAGAAGATAAAGGACATTTTCATGCTGGTATGGAGTTAGCGTATGCATACACTTCCATTGGTAATTATGAAGAAGCACTTATTAATGCAATGACCGAACATAAAAGAAGGCCACAGAATATTGATGTGAATGAATGTGTAGCATGGGTATATTACAAAAAAGGAGAAGCCGCTAAGTCACTTCCATTTATAGAAACAGCATTGGCCACTAAAAGTGTTCACCCGAGACTGTTAGCAAGAGCTGCATTAATTTACAATCAAAATAACCAAAAAGAAAAAGCAGCTAATTTATTGGCCACAGCACTCAGCAAAAATCCGGTTATGGAGAATGAGTTGAAAAAAGAAAGCATGCAACTGCTTGCTGCTACTAAATAAATAAATAGAGTTGGCTGGTATTCCGGGTTATTCAATCCGGAATTTTTTTACCGCAGATTCGCAGATTTAATACATACTTTCATCTCTTTCTATTCTTGCTTTTTTATTTTTCTGGCAAAAAATTATTGCAAGCTGTGTTTATCATTCAACTAATGAAAAATTCCCCCTTATAGTTTTTGTTACAAAATAACTCATAAACTTATTTAATTTCTTTACAGCAGGATGTCTCCTGCAACAGGCATCAGACATCAGCAAATCATACATCCTACATCATTTCATATAATCAGCATTAAAACCCTATCTTCGCCGCAGTTCATTTATTTAGCGGCATTATCAGCCAGTAGATTCTACAAAAGAAGTAGCTATTAAGCATACTCGTTTACTAATGATGAAGCAAGCCTTCATTCCCGCACTCATTTTAAAAAATACAAATTGTTATTTACAGACTTAAACATCATTAAGCCCATATTAGATGCGCTTAACGAAGAAGGCTATACCAGGCCTACACCCATTCAGCAGCAAGCTATTCCACATGTATTA
Organism: Chitinophagaceae bacterium; assembly: GCA_043772635.1. Taxonomy (GTDB): domain Bacteria; phylum Bacteroidota; class Bacteroidia; order Chitinophagales; family Chitinophagaceae; genus Ferruginibacter. The sequence goes on along the minus strand of JAYVGA010000318.1, from coordinate 7,045 downwards.
GCTCAAAAAGATTTATTAGGCTGTGCCCAAACTGGCACAGGCAAAACAGCCGCTTTTGCAATTCCAATGCTGCAGTTGCTGGCCAAACCAAAAGCCATGGCAAGCAGTGGCGTTAGACCCATCCGGGCACTTATCCTCACACCTACACGAGAACTCGCCATACAGATACAGGAAAGTTTTAACGCCTATGGCCGGCACCTGCGCTTAAAAAACCTGGTGATATTTGGCGGCGTAAACCAGGGGCCACAGGTAGATGCACTTAAAAGAGGCGTAGACATTCTGGTGGCCACACCAGGCCGCCTGCTGGACTTAATAAGCCAGGGCTTTATACAATTGAGAGAAGTTGAGATTTTTGTGCTGGATGAAGCCGACCGGATGCTTGACATGGGTTTTGTGCATGATGTAAAAAGAATCATCACCAAACTGCCGGCAAAAAAACAAACCTTGTTTTTTAGTGCCACCATGCCACCGGAAATACAGGGGCTGGCCAATAGTATTTTGCATGAGCCGGCAAAAGTAACCGTTACACCGCCCAGCAGCACGGCAAACACCATAGAGCAGTGGTTGTATTATGTAGAAAAACAAAACAAAAGAGCTTTACTGGAGCACATATTAAAAGACCGGGATATTGAAACAGCCCTAGTGTTTACCCGTACCAAACATGGTGCAGATAAAGTGGTAAAAGAATTGCATAAAATTGGAGTAAGTGCCGTAGCTATTCATGGCAATAAATCGCAGAATGCCCGGCAGCGTGCATTAAGTAATTTTAAAAACCGCAGTACCCGTATTTTGGTAGCTACAGATATTGCCGCCCGTGGTATTGATATTGATGACCTTACCCATGTAATTAATTATGAAATGCCGGAGATACCCGAAACCTATGTGCACCGTATAGGTCGTACCGGCAGAGCGGGCTCCAATGGTATTTCTTTTTCTTTTTGCGAAGCAGAAGAAACGGCAGATTTAAGGGATATACAAAAGCTGATTGGCAAAGCCATTCCGCTGCAGCACAACCACCCTTACCATACCACATTTACACAAATACAAAGCAGGCCGCCACAGGGGCAAAACAGGCAGCAGCGCCCACCAAGAAATTCGCAGGGCCACTCGCAACCCGGCAACAGAAGGCCACAGCCCAACCATGCAGGTGGTGGAGGAGACAGAAGAAAAGTGGGGAGAAGGGAGTTTTAGGGGAGAAGGGTTTTTTATTGATTACTGCATACAATTGAAAAAATATTTTTACCAATTGTATATTTTAGGGTGCATTTCATATTGTCGTAAAGGGTTGACAACTTTTGTAATTAAATACGTGCCAGTATACTTTCCGAAAGTTGTCAACCCTTTTTTATGCGACAATTTTAAATGCACCCTTTTTTAAAACTATGACTAAATTTTTTTATATTTGATTATGGCAAACAAATCATTTTACACAAAAAAATTAGGAGAAATTGTGGCAAGGTATGCCAGCCCTTCTTTTTTGAGAGGCCGCTATCATGTTATTTCGGGAATGTCAGGAAAATGGGCAGTAGTGCCTGGCGGGCACGTGAAGCCAATAAAATCTTTTGTTACTCAAAGTGAAGCTATTTCATATGCAAAAGAATCTGCTCTTCGTACAACAGGAGAAGTAATAATACACAGCAAAACAGGGCAAATGCGGGATAAAATTTCTTTTGCAAAATAGCCTGCCCACTCTTTATTTTATGCCGTTTGAAACAAATGTTTTTGTAAACTGCCCATTTGATAAAGAATACAATTCTTTATTAAGAGCGCTTGCATTTACCATTTTATATCTTGATCTGGAACCAAAAATAGCTCAAACCTTTTCTTCTTCTGCCATCCGGATTAACCAGATAAAACAACATATCCGAAACTCCAAATACAGTATTCATGATATTAGCAGAAGCAAACCTTTAAAACAGGATGAACTGCCAAGATTTAATATGCCTTACGAATTAGGTTTGGATATTGGATGTAATGAATATGGAGGAAAAAAATTTTCTCAGAAAAAAGCATTAATTCTGGAAAGTGAGCGCTACCACTACCATAAGGTTTTATCCGATATTTCAGGCCAGGATATTGAACATCATAACGACGATCCTAAAACACTTATTCTAAAAGTTAGAAACTGGTTTTCTGCAAATAAAACCAAATTAATTATTCCCGGAGCAAGTGAAATCTGGCTTGCCTACAATCAATACAAGGCAGATTTAATTACCAATCTTTCTGCTACATATTCCGCTACAGATATTGCTGAGATGCCTATTGGTGATTATATCAAATTTAACAGGGGGTGGATAGCAACCTTTAAAAAATAAGGTTTGTTTTATGAGGCTTCCAACAAAATAAAAATCTAACCAGGTATCACATAAAAAAAATGAGAGATAATAATTAAACATGAAAACTACACTTACCCTGCGCCGCATAATAGTTTTCTTTCTGCTTATTTTATTTATTTTAATTGTACGCCCGGTTAGCTTTCTCTTTTACACTTATTTTAAAGATGGCAAAAACTATAAAACAGAAAAAGCGGGTTACAGCAACGATGCCAGCAATTTAAATGAAACCAAAATAGCCACTACTGTAAAAGTTTTTGAAGAAATTAATGGGGCGTCATTGCAGATTGCACAACTGATAAAAAGAGCCAGATCAGAAGGAAAAAAAATCTCTATTGCAGGTGCGCAGCATTCTATGGGTGGCCATACCATTTACCCCGATGGGATTGTTTTAAACATGAAGAGCTTTAACTACATGAAACTTGATAGTGCAAAAAATATATTGCTGGTTGGTTCGGGTGCGTTATGGGCTGATATAATTCCTTACCTGGATAAATACGGTAAATCCATTGCTGTAATGCAATCCAACAATTCTTTTTCTGTTGGCGGATCTATAAGCGTTAATTGCCATGGCTGGCAACCCAACGCTGCACCAATTGTTTCTACAGTTCAATCTTTCCGGTTAATAAATGCAGATGGGGAAATTGTATTCTGCAGCAGAGAAGAGAACCGGGAACTATTCTCTCTTGCCCCCGGTGGCTATGGATTATTTGGAGTAATACTGGATGTACAATTAAAAGTAACTGATAATATCATGTACAGCTTTAATCAGCATATAATTAAAAGCGATGATTACATAAATAAATTTAATGAATTTGTAACAGGAAAAAATAATGTGGGAATGGCTTATGGCAGAATAAATATTAACCCTGCTCATTTTATGGAAGAAGCTATTCTTACTACATTTACTGCAGATAAAGATGTGGCACTGCAGCCATTAAAAAAAAGCAGCTATACCGGTATACGCCGCACTGTTTTCAGAGGGTCTGTGGGCAGCAGTTATGGAAAAAACCTGCGGTGGAAGGCAGAAAAACTGGCATCATCATCATTAAGGGAAAAAAAATTTTCCCGTAACCAACTGCTTAATGAAGGAGTGGAAATTTTTAAAAACAATGATACCGGCTACACAGATATTCTTCATGAATATTTTATACCGCAGGATGCTGTTACAGCATTTATTAAAGCGGTACAAAAAATTATACCTGCACACAAAACCGAGTTATTAAATATCACCATCCGTAATGTAAAAAAAGATGAGGATACTTTTTTGCATTATGCCCATGAGGATGTGTTTGGATTTGTGATGCTTTTTAACCAGAAAAAAGATATTAAAGCAGAAGCAGAAATGAAATTGGTTACCCAAAAATTAATTGATGCAGCCATTTCTCTCGGGGGAACCTATTATTTGCCTTACCGGCTGCACGCCACTAAGGAGCAGATGTATAAGGCTTATCCGCAGGCCAGCCATTTTTTTCTTTTAAAGAAAAAATATGATACTGCCGAAGTATTTCAAAATCGTTTTTATGAAGTATATAAATAAGTAGGGTAATAGAAAACTTTACAATCTCCTGCCTTTTCTTTTTCTACGCTCACTTTATAAAAGATTTTATTTTACTGGCCCAGCCATTCTTTAAATCCATTTACCCTTTCCCGGCTCACTACGGTTTCTGATGTGGTAAAAAGAGAGAGTTCCAGTTTGAGCCTGCCCCCCATCCAGGTATGCACTTTTTTTACGGCTTCTATATTTACCAGCAGGCTGCGGTTAATACGGTAAAATTTATTGGGCTGCAGTTGTTCTTCCAGCTCCGAGAGGTTGGTTTCCAGCAAATATTTATTGCTGCTAAAATCTACTGCATAGCATAGTTTACCATCGGCATAGCAGTATGCTGTAATATCGGTTTTAAGATAACTGAGTTGCTGGCCACGTTTTATGAGCAGCCTTTCTTTATACTTTACGGCAGCCATCTCCTGCACTATTTTTAAAATCTTACCGCTAAAATCATTTTCTTTACCCTTATACAATTCCCGGTATTTTTTTACTGCCTGCTGCAGTTCGGTTTCATCAATTGGTTTTAATAAATAATCTATGCTGTTTACTTTAAAGGCTTTGAGAGTGTACTGATCAAAGGCGGTGGTAAAAATTACAGGAGCAGTAACCGTTACTTTTAAAAAGATATCAAAACTTATTCCATCGGCCAGTTGTATATCCATAAAAACAAGATCTGTTGGCGTGGATGTTTTAAAAAATTGAATGGCAGATTCTACCGTATCCAGCCTTGCAGTAATCTCTATAGTATTATCAATATTGCGCAGCATTTTTATAAGCCTGTTTGCAGCGGGTGTTTCGTCTTCTATTATTACAACCTTCATTTTGGGGTGGTATCAAATTTTTTAAATGTTCTACAATTCATCGCTTACGGGGTCATTTGTCAAAGGTCATTGTGTATTACCCATTCAGTTGGCTATCAGTTGGCTAATAAAGGGATGGAGACAGTAAAATTATTACCGTTTTCTATTACTTCTACAATTTTATCGCTTAATAATTTATACCTGTTGCGTATATTGTCCAGCCCAATACCGGTTGACTCGTGCAACTGGTTTTTCTTTTGCAGGTTATTGCTTACAACCAGCGAACCATTTTCTGCATATACATTTATCTTCAAAGGTCTGTCGGCAGAAACTATGTTGTGCTTAATGGCATTTTCCATAAGCAACTGGAGTGATAAAGGCACAATTCTTTTCTGCATTTTTTCATCGGCCACATCAATATCAATTTGCAGGTTATGTCCAAACCGGGTTTGTAATAAAAAAGCATAAGCCCTTAATACATCCAGTTCATCTTTTAACGGAATACTTTTTTCGTCTTTAACTTCTAAAATATGCCGGTACACTTTTGACAACTGCTGTACAAAATCTACCGCCTGTTTTGGATTTTCCGGTATAATAGAACTGAGTGTATTTAAATTATTAAATAAAAAATGCGGATTTACCTGCGTGCGCAGGGCATTTAACTGTGCAGAAAGATTTTCTCTTTTTAGTTTTTCTGTTTCCTCTACCGACTGCCGGAGCGCATTCATAAAATAAATGCTTTCGTAAATAGCAATGATCATAATGGTGCAAAACAATGCTGCAGAATTAGAACTGATAAGCATGTCGCTTCTGAAATGACCCGGGCCATCTTTAAAAAAAATATCATCGGCCAGGTATCCCAAAAAATTGTTAAATACTATTGTAAAAAAAAACATAGATACCGACTGAAAAATAAGCCGTCTGCGCACATCTTCAAAAAGCGGATATTTTTTACGGCTGTAAATCATTATCTGCCTGCTCCCTATCCATAAAACTGTGGTGATAACAAAAGTGGTAATATATTTATCCCAGGTAAAGAGCGGATACCTGCTAAAGCGGCAGCCCATAAAAACTATGGGAATAATAAAACTTAATACAGGTATGGTTAGTAACATTACCAGCCGGTCATCAAATCCTATTTTACAATTGGTTCTGCGCATACAGTAAAGATATAAAAATCAAAAGCTGATCTGGTAATTTATATTAGGAAAAAATCCAATCTGGTTTATTACGCCTGTAGTACCCGTTTTAGGATTAAGTGTTCTTATGTAAATATTTTTGCGGTTGGTTAAATTCTGCAGATCTATATACCACTTTTGTGTGCTGTGCCTACCATTGCGGTTGTAAGAAATTTTAAAATCCCAGCGCCAGTACATTTTATTTGTTAAGCTGTATGCTTCTTCTTCTTTAAAAATTACATAGCCCGCTGCCTCAGATGCTGCTATATTGTAAGGGGTATAGGGTTGCCCTCCTGCAACCGCTATTTTAGTGTCTGCTGCAAAAGAAGATTTGCTGTTTATCCTGAATTCTTTGCCCAGCAAAATATTATTTATTACCTGTGTATTAAAAGCAGTATTGCGCCACACCCCATCACTGCCTTTATACTTTGATTGAAAAACAGAAGCCGTAACCAGGTAATAAAATCCTTTGTTTAAAAACCGTTCCAGGGTAAATTCTGCTCCATAGTTATAGCCCTTACCATTGTTTACCAAATTGGTTTTATCCGGAAAATAAAAATCGGCACCGGTATTTATCATGCTGAAAGACGAAGCCTTTTTTTCTACAGCGGCATTGTAAATATACTGGCCATAGCATTCTGCTTTAAAGCGCAGGTGTTTTGAAAAATTAATATCATAGCCCAATACAGTGTGTACACTTTTTACCAATTCAAGATGGCTGTTGGTTAAATTAGTTTGGCCGTTATTGGTTTTTGTTTGATAAAAATATACTTCAAGCGGCTGGGTTTGGCTATGCAGCCCTGCACCCAATGAAAGCGATTGATTTTTTTTAAACTGGTATTTAATGTTCCATCTTGGCTCTATACTAAAAGTATTATTAAGCGTAAACAACTGGTAATACAAACCAATATTTGTACTCAGCTCATCTGTAAAACGGTGCCCAAGATTGCTGAATGTTTTTAACAGTAACGCTTTCTTTCTGGTGTTTACAAAACGGGTAATACTGCTGTCGCCGTCGGGTATATAATCCTGTTTTAAAGAAAGCTGGTTAAGATCTGCCACAATACCTGCAGTAAATTTATTTTTTACATTAAGTTTTTTATTAAAAGTATATCCGGCAGAATATTTTACCTGTACATTATTTTTATCAAAAGCCGTTTGGCCGGGTTTATTATCTTCTACTAT
>JAYVGA010000317.1:0-9364 GCA_043772635.1 Chitinophagaceae bacterium | reverse complement strand
GCATCACCGCTACCCATTTTTTCATTTTCTACAGCAGCTTTTGCAAAATCAAAACTATAGGTATTAGAGTATGGAGTATATTTAAAAGCCGTATATTTTCCACTGGTTATTGCAGAAGTTTTGTGAGGAAAAACAGGCAGGGTTTCTCCGGTAATGGCAAGCTCATAAGGCTTATCATCTGCAGTGCTTAAAATATATTTTTCCAGGGGAAACAGCGTATTCCAGTCTTTACTCATATAGGCAGAAGGCAGGTCTTTATTATTAAAATTATTTACCCATCCCGGTAATGCTTTCATATAATAAGAGCTGGTAATAAATTTACCTACGGCTTCATCATACCAGTAAGCCGCATTGGCGCTATGGCCTGCAGGCAGTATTGCACCCCTGTCTTTTAAAGAAATGCCTACCACTTTGCTTTTAAAATTATTGCTCAGCCGCAACTCATCTGTTATGGTGGTTGTCCACAAATTTTCAGGGCTCATTTTTCCTGCTGGGGTATTACTGCCCACTGTAAACACTGTTGAATCATCTGTACAATACACATTGGTACCCTTACTTTTATCAAACCAGTTATTACCCACAATACCATGTATAGCCGGTACACTCCCGGTGTATATGCAGGTATGGCCCGGGGCAGTATAAGTGGGCGTAAAAGGTATCAATGTGTTTTCAAAACTATACCCCTGAGAGAGCAGCCGCTTAAAACCATTTGCACTATACATGGCGCTATACCTGTACAAATAATCCCACCGCATCTGATCAATAACAAGGCCTACTACCAATTTTGGTTTTGCTGCCAGGGAGCCAGTATTATTTTTTAAAGCAGGTTTTGTTTGTGCAGCTGCAGAACAAATAAGGCACAGGAGTGAAAAAAAAGAAATAATATTTTTTTTCATCATCATATTTTAATGAATTTTTGCAAATATAAACTTATGTAGATACCCACAAAGGATGGACAGACGTAAAGCGAAGGTTACTTATTTTGAGAGCAAAACCTTAATTTTGCGGCAGTTTACGAAAGTTTTATATAAATATAAAATCATAAATCATAATTATATATGGATGTTTTTGAAAAACTAGTGAAAGATGGTGGCCCGCTTGGCCAGCATATGGACAGGGCTCACGGATATTTTGCATTTCCAAAGCTGGAAGGTGAACTGGGGCCACGCATGAAGTTTAGAGGAAAAGAAATGATTGTATGGAGTTTAAACAATTACCTGGGCCTGGTGAACCATCCCGAAGTAAGAAAAATAGATGCAGAAGCTGCAGCTGCTTATGGTATGGGAAACCCCATGGGTGCAAGGATGATGAGTGGCAATACGGCCAAGCATGACGAACTGGAAAAAGTGATCAGCAAATTTGTGAGCCGGGAAGATACTATGCTTCTCAATTTTGGTTACCAGGGTATAATGAGCTGTATAGATGCATTGGTAAACCGGCGGGATGTAATTGTGTACGATGCAGAAGCACATGCCTGTATTGTAGATGGTGTACGCCTGCACATGGGCCACCGTTATGCATTTAAACACAACGATATTGAAGACTGCGAAAAACAACTGCATCGTGCAACAGAACTGGCCGCAAAAAATGGCGGTGGTATTTTATTAATTACCGAAGGCGTTTTTGGAATGGATGGCGAGCAGGGTATTTTGAAAGAAATTGTAGCGCTTAAAGATAAATACGAATTTAGAATTCTTATTGATGATGCACACGGCTTTGGATATATGGGCCCTACAGGTGCAGGAGCAGATGAAGCCCAGGGTTGCCAGGATGGTATAGATTTATACTTTTCTACTTTTGTAAAAAGCATGGGAAGTATTGGTGCTTTTATTTCGGGGCCAAAAAATGTTTTAAAATTTTTACGCTATAATGTACGCTCACAAATATTTGCAAAAAGCCTTCCGCTGCTCATCGTAGAGGGCATGCTTAAGCGGATGGATATGGTAATAACCATGCCGGAGTTTAGAGAAAAATTATGGAAAAATGTGGAGCGCCTGCAAACCGGTTTAAAAGAAAGAGGTTTTGATATTGGCCATACCAACACACCTGTTACCCCTATTTTTATGAAGGGTGATGTGCCCGAAGCCACACAGATGGTAATGGACCTGCGTGAAAACTTTCATATTTTTTGCAGCATTGTAGTGTACCCTGTTATTCCAAAAGGTGATATTATTTTCAGGCTTATTCCTACCGCTGCCCATAGTTTTGAAGATATTGATGAAACATTAAAAGCATTTGAAGAAACAAAAAAGAAATTAGATGCGGGCTTATATAAAGCTGCAGATATTCCGGATATGGCAGAAGTGATGTAAAGGCTGTTTCTCTGCATCTTCTCAAAACCATACTTTAAAAATCATACATTTTTAAAGGCAAAAAAAGATCCTGTTGCATGCAACAGGATCTTTTTTTTGCTATCACTATTACACAGATTCTCGGGTGCATTTCAAGTTGTTGCACAGGGTTGTCAACCTTTTGGACAATGTAACGTGTTACAATATTTTTCAAAAGGTTGACAACACTTCTTTAAGCAACAATTACAATTTACACCGCTTTTTTTTATAGTGACTATTGGTTTTTATAGAGTCGTGTACCGCTATAATTTGGCAGCTTCTAACTAAGGTGGCTCCTCCGGAGCCGGATACTTTATTTATTTTGATGCTATAAACAGGTGGCTCCGCAGGAGCCAGGCATGTACTTTAATATGCGCATCTGTTCATAAATATTTCCCTGGTTAAAAATAAACCAAATGTATGCTGTTTTTTTGTAGCCACACTGCGTAGCTAATTCAAAATACACGCAGGTTTTCATTCCATATTTTAGAGCGTAAAAACAATATCTTTACAAGGCAATTAATATTTAAAAATTACACATAACTTAACATCATCATTATGAAATTTTTAATAATAACATTGTTGATAACTGTTGCCGGTTTTACAGTAAAAGCACAAACAACAACTTTAGTAAAGGCAGATACCCTTAGAATAGTAGAAGCAGCCTGCGGCCAGTGCAGGTTTGGGATGAAAGGCGATGGCTGTAATCTGGCTGTAAAAATTAACGGCCTACCTTATTTTGTAGACGGCTCAAAAATAGATGACCATGGAGATGCACATGCCGATGATGGCTTTTGCAATAAAATAAGAAAAGCCAAAGTAAACGGCAGTATTGTAAACGAAAGGTTTGTAGCTTCAAGCTTTAAATTACTGCCGGAAGAAAAAGCAAAACAATAAAAGCATCCCTTTAAATGCTTACAAAGTTTTTTTACCTCCCCTGCTCCGATGGCCACCAGATGCCTGTGTATACATGGTTGCCTATTGCCGAACCGGATTGTGTTTTACTTATTGCACATGGGATGGCAGAATACGCAGAGCGATATGCTCCCATCACTTCTTTTTTCACAGAGAAAAATATTGCTCTGTATGCTCATGACCAGCGTGGGCACGGCAAAGCTGTGGCAAATATTAATGAGCAGGGAATTGTAAAAGCACATTGGTTTTACCAGCAGGTAGAAGATATACAAACAGCTATAGAGCATTTAAAAAAAATACATCCGGGCAAAAAAATATTTTTAGCGGGCCACAGCATGGGATCGTTTATTTGCCAGCGGTATTTTCAACTGCACGGAAACAGCATTGATGGCCTTATACTTTCTGCCACCAATGGTAAGCAGGATCCGCTGATGCCTGCAGGCATAGGTATAGCATGGCTGCAGATGAAGATGTTTGGACCTAACTACAAAAGCACCCTCCTTAATAAATTATCTTTCGGAAAATTTAATGCAGCTTTTAAACCCAACAGAACTGCATATGACTGGCTAAGCCGCAACAGCGAAGAAGTAGATAAATATGTTGCCGACCCCCGTTGCGGCTTTGTATGCAGCGCTTTGTTTTATTATTATTTTTTTTGTGGCATCAGGGATGCTTTAAGCAAAAAAAATATAAACAGCATACCAAAGCATATTCCTGTGTATGCATTTGCCGGAGATAAAGATCCGGTAGGGCTTGAAGGCAAAGGCTTTTTGCAATTAATAAAAAACTGGAAGACGGCCGGGGTAAAAGATATTTCCTATACCCTGTATAAAGATGGGAGGCATGAAATGATGAATGAAACAAACCGGGAAGAAGTCATCAACAATCTTATTTCCTGGATAAAAAAATATTGCTAAAACTGTTTTATGGAAAACAATTACACCGTTCCTGAACAAACCCGTATTGGCCATGTACATCTAAAAGTATCCGGCCTTAAACGCAGCCTGGCTTTTTATTGCGAACTCTTAGGCTTTGAAATAACCACCATGTATGGTACAGATGCAGCTTTTATTTCTGCAGGAGGCTATCATCATCATATAGGCTTAAACACCTGGTACAGCAAGGGCGCTGGCCCGGCACCCGTGCACAGCGCAGGCCTTTTTCATACAGCCATTCTTTATCCAACCAGGAAAGATCTGGCCCATATTTACAAAAGAATAAGTGAAGCTGCATATCCCTTCACAGGTTTTGCAGATCATGGGGTATCTGAAGCTTTATATTTAAATGATCCGGATGAAAACGGTGTAGAATTGTATTGGGACAAACCAAAAGAACTGTGGCCAAAAAATGAAGACGGATCTTTGCTGATGTATACCAAAGAATTAAACCTGGATAATTTGCTGAAGGAATTGATACTTTGAAAAGTTTTCACTTTGGCAAAGTTTTTTCACTTTGACAAAGTTTTGACTTTGGTAAAGTTGCTACATAACAACATGCTAAATTTATTTTTGCAAAACCTTTAGGTAACTCATGATTTAAAAGGCCAGTTGTTTTTTATTTTTGCCTGCACCATATATACAATAACTCCACTTAAAAAAACCCCTGCAAAACTTGCAATAACCGTGGTACCTGTTGCATAAAAAATAAACAACCACATGGCTATTACCAAAATAACCGGCAGAGGATACAGGGGCATTTTATAAGGCAGGTGATTACTTCCATTTCTTTTTCTTAACAGCACTACACCCACAGCCTGGCCTATAAACTGCACCATAATGCGCATGGCCAGTATGCCGCTGATAATATCGCCCATCCTGAACAGGAGGCTGAATACAAAAGCAAAACCTGCCAGCACTAACAGCGAAATGTAGGGGAAATTTTTTGTGGGATGCAGCCGTGCAAATATTTTAAAAAAAGCGCCGTCTGCCGCAGCAGCATAAGGCACCCTGCTATAGCCCAGCATTACTGCAAAAAGCGATGCTAGTGCTACCCATAAAATCATTACGGTGGCTACCACTGCGGCTTTGGAACCATAAAGAATTTCAAAAAAACTGCTTATAACATAATTGTTTTTTCCGCTCTGTTGTGCCTCTTGTATTTGCTGCCAGGGTATAACACTGGTAATGCTGATATTCATACAGAGATAAAGAACCGTAATGCCTGCTACAGAAATAAACATACTGCGGGGAATATTTTTACCGGGATCTTTTATCTCTCCTCCTAAATGACAAACATTGTAATAACCCAGGTAACTATAAATAGTTTTTACACAGGCCTGTCCAAATAAAAATGAAAACAAAATATTTACATTAAAGGAACTGCCACTATGCCGGATGGGTTCTAAAAAATTTCCATGGCTGATGCCGGCAAAAATTATCCAGCCAAGGGTAGCTATTACGCCCACCCATAACAATACACCCAGTTTGCCGATATTTTCTATTTTACGGTAAAGAAGGATGGTAATAAAAATAATAACGGCACCAGAAAGTATTTTTTGCTGCCATACCTGCAGCGGCACCAGGTATACAAAATACTGTGCAAAACCAATAGCAGCAGATGCTGCCACCAGCGGTGCCTGTATAATGGTTTGCCATACGTACAAAAAACTCATCATTTTTCCGGGGCCATTTTTACCATAAGCTTCTTTTAAAAAATTGTAACTGCCGCCGGCTAGCGGATATGCAGCCCCCAGTTCGCTCCATATCATAGCGTCTATGAAGGAGAGCAGAGCGCCGGCTATCCATGCATATAAATACATATCGCCCAGCAACCCAATTACAAATGGCAAAGTGATAAATGGGCCAATGCCCACCATATCTATCATATTTAAAACGGTAGATTGAAAAAGACCCAGCCTTCGTTGCAGCATAACCATTGCTTAAATGAATAAGCAATATAACAGATAATATTAAAGGAAATACAGATGGGTAAACAAAAAGCAGGAGAGTGCAAATTTAAAATGGCCAATAAAAAAATCTACCATTCTTTTTTCATCTTCTTATTAAATTCAACAAAAGTTTCCTGCTCACTTTTTCTTTCGGCAAAATATTTAAGCGGAGCTTCCAGTTCTTTTGGTTTCATATAGCCCGAAAGTGGTGCCGGCCTTGCATTAATAGAAGAAAGAAAAATGGTATTGGGATATTCCAACTGGTTAAAACTAAGATGCATGGCCAGTTCATTGGTTTTATATTCTGTATTATAACCAAACTTTTGGTTATTAAACAGCACGCTGTCTCTTGATTCTGCATTGTACTTTACGGCATAATAATGCTCATTGATGTAGGCTACTACTTTATCATTTTTATAAGTAGTTCTATCCATTTCTTTACACCAGCCACACCAGCTGGTATACAGATCTACCAGTATTGGTTTAGGGTTATTTGAATAAGCATCCTGCATTTGCTCAAAACTGAGCCAGTTAATTTGTGCTTTGGGTTTATTGCTAAAAGAAAAAGTAATCAGCGCTATACAACCCATCCAAAAAAAATATTTAACCTTTTGCATCCGTAATTTGTTTAGTAGCTTACACCTATTAAACGGAAAATTAATGCAAAAAATTGTAGTAGCCATTACCGGTGCCAGCGGATCTGTATATGCCAGGGGCTTATTAACAAAACTGTTGCAGATGAAAGAACATATTGCCGAACTTTCTCTTGTAATAACAGACAATGCAAAACAGGTATGGAAAACCGAACTGGATAACGAAGATTATAAAAACTTTGCAATACCTCAGTATTCAAAAAACGACTTTAATGCACCCTTTGCTTCAGGTTCGGGGCAATATAATACCATGATTATTATTCCCTGCAGCATGGGCACACTGGGACGCATTGCTGCCGGCATTTCTAATGATCTTATAACAAGAGCGGCAGATGTTATTTTAAAAGAAAGAAGAAAATTAATTTGTGTGGCCAGGGAAACCCCCTACAATCTTATTCATATAAAAAATATGGAAGCCATTACACTGGCCGGCGGAATCATTTGCCCTGCTACTCCCTCTTTTTACAGCAAACCAAAAACAGTAGAAGAAGTAGCTGCAACAGTAGTAGATAGAGTGATAGATTTGGCGGGATTGCCGAACAATACTTACAGATGGGGACCCCCCCTAACCGCCAAAGGGGGAACAGAACGGCCCTAACTCTCTAAAAGGGAAACAGCTTTCTAATTTTTTCACACATAAAAATTCCTTGAAGTTTTACTCTTCAAGGAATCAAATAAAGTTTAAATTATTGTAGCCTTCGTAAGCCCCCTTCAGGGGGTTTGGGGGCTTTAGCTTCTCTTACCTCAAGTCCACCACTTCTACCCCGGGATATTTTTTTGCATCAAACATAAACATAGCATCTGCAATAGCTCCGTTAGGCGTTAACGAGTTTGTGCTGTAAGTATAACGGTTACCGTTTTTCTCAAATATTTTTGTGGTATTAATAGCATTGTTATCTACGTAAACCAGCACTTTATGAAAAGGTTTTGTTTTATCAATGGGTGTAAGCTCAATTTCTTTAAGCATTTTACCATTCATTTTTACGGGGCCATTTAATTTGTATAAAAAATCTTTATCGTAAAAATTAGTAAACAATTTTTGTGGCGTTAAAGAATTTGCAGAAGGATCAATTTTAGAAATGGTCACCTCATTTGAGACTTTATCATAGGTCCACACATTACTTCCATCAGAAAATATTTCCTGACCTGTAACGCTTATCCGGTATTTATTTCCCTTCATATAAACATTGCCGGTTTTTACACCAAGGTTCTTTCCAGCAGCATTCTCTACTTTTAATAAAAATTTAGCCTGCACAGTCTTATAGGTTCTAAACTTGCTGCTCACGCCATCCAAAACTTTTTTTGCGGCAGGATCGCTGGTGCCAATTCCTTTTGGCAACTGGGCATTAACGGTAAAACATATCAGGGATATTATAACTACAGAGAAGAGATGCTTCATTTTGCTTGTTTTAGAGCTGAGTGTATCTTTTTTTAAAGTTGCAAAGATAAGTAATAGACCTTTTTGTAACTCAACAGTTTAAACACATTAATTAAGGAACTGTTAATGTAGATTTTTCCGGCAAATATTTATTGCCACCCCACGTTATTACAGCTAAGAAAAGTTAATTTGCAAATCTTCAACTCAACTCCGCTATAGAACACATTTACACAACCTGTAATACCATTTACATGAGCCAGAGAAATATTGCTATTTCCCAAAGGGAGAATTACGAACCTTCAGCCTTTTCCGAATTTTTATGGTGGTTATCTACTGCCGAAAAAGAAATACTGGTAGATGCAGTAATAGACCGCAACCGCTACCGCATTATTGGAATGACGGTATTGGCCACCTGGCTGTTTGCTACCTTTACCTGGACGTATTTTTTCATTACAATCGTAGATTTTCTATTAATGGCTATTGCCCTGGGCCTGTTTATGGGATTTATTATTCTTACCATAGACAGGGCACTCATAAAAGGCATTACCAAATTTAACAAGCGAAAATTTACACCGTTACTTTTTAGAGGATTGCTGGCACTAACCATCGGAACTTTTATGGCACAGCCTGCTGTATTGTATATGTTTGATAAAGAAATAAAAATGCAGACATCGCTGGATAATGAAAAAAGAAAAATGGTAAAGAGGCAGGAGCTGGATGCATTGTATAAAAATCAAAAAGATGAACTCACAAAAAATACCGCAGACCTGGAGAAAAACCTGGCGGCAAAGTATGATGCAGTAAACCAGGCAAGAAATAATTTTCTTGCAGAAACAGATGGCAGTGGCGGCACCGGCAAAGTAGGTATTAAAGATATTGCCATTGCCAAAAGAAATGAATACCAAAAACTGGATGCAGATTACCAGGCCATGCTAAAAACAGAACAACCAAAAATAGACAGTGCCCAAAAAGGATTGAAAGATATTGAAGCAAAAATTAAAACAGAAGAAGCGGCTTTTACAAACTATCTGAACAATGGTTTTTTAACAAGGGTAGAGGCCCTGAACAACCTCTTGAAAAATAATCCTGCATTGCAGTTTAGATATTATTTAATTGTTTTTATTTTGATACTGATAGAGCTGATGCCGGTAATTGCAAAAACACTTTTACCCTCCGGCAGCTACGACGAAAAAGTAATGCT
>JAYVGA010000316.1:0-2880 GCA_043772635.1 Chitinophagaceae bacterium | reverse complement strand
AAAACAAGCCGCCCGTGCTTGTAGCAGATGGTGCCAGCGGAATATAGTTTTCACCTTTTGCTTCTCCTATGGCCCTGGCTTTTGTGAGGTTAAGATTTATGTTAGCAAAAAGATGATGGGTAAACTGCCAGCGTGCTGCCACATCAACTCCTGTTCTTCGTGTAGCTCCACTGGGTTCTACAATACCCGCATCGCCCACATAAACAAACTCCTGTTTTAAATGCAGGTACCATGCTGCCACATTTAAAATTAAATTATTGCCCGGTTTTAAAATAATGCCAATATCTGAACCATAAGCTGCGGGCAAAATTTCTTTCCCCTCATTAGCTACTATAACACGGGTGTCGTTGCTGTGAAAACCTTTGCCGGTTTTTACATACAATTGTACCTGTTTATTTATGGTGTACAAAACATTTAGCTTGGGGCTCACAATGGCAGCATCTCTTGCTGGCAGTTGTGTTGCGGATAATTTATCTTTATAAGCAGCATTAAAATAATCCAGTCTTATTGCTGCATCAATCGCCCATTTTTTATTGTTTAATTGCTGCTGCACATAGCCAAACAAATTGGTTTCATCAATATTGCCAAACTTTACATGGCTGATAAAATTTCTTTTTGCCTGATTGTTTAAGGCAGAATTACTCGTTGCATCATATCTAACACCTGCAGCATAAGTTGTTTTAACCTGCCAGGTGCGGATGTATTTTTTGTTGACGAGGGAAGATTTTAATCCGAATAGATTCCTGGATTCTTTTTGCTGAATGCCATCGCCATTTACAGGATCGTTTGCAAAAAAAGTAAAATTAGAATAGAGATTAAAAAGATAACGGCTGTAATAAAATTGATTATCCCATTGCCATTTATTATTTATTTTTTTATTAAAGAGGAGGTTGGCATTATATCTTTCTGTATTTCCACCTTCTGATGGATCTATGGAACCAAACCTGGATATGATGCCTGCCTCTACGGCTCTTTCCGGTATTTGCCCAGAGGCATTCCACATGCTTTTAAAAGCAGACAACGATGCGGTGAGTTGTGCTGATGAAGAAATGATTACGTTGTATTTTGCAAAAAGATTAAACCGGTTAAAATTCTGTTTGTTTTCTGTGGCGCCATCGCTATAGTTAAAATCAGCTGCTATGTATGCGCTTTGTTTGTCCTTATTTTTTTTGAGCAAATCCAGCATCAGCAAACTCCGGTAGCTGTTAAATCTTCCTGCTTCCACTTGTATCCTGCTTTTATCAATATTATTAAATGTGCTTAAGTTTATATAACCGGCAGTGGTAAAATTTCCGTAGCCTGCATAATAAGGCCCGGCTCCAAAATCAATGTTATTTACCGTTTCAGCAATAATAAAATGTGCGTCTGCATAACCCTGGCCATGGGCGTGGCTCACCATATTTACCGGCATGCCATCTACATTTACAGATACATCAGTGCCATGATCTGCATCAAACCCACGCAAAAATATCTGCTCCGCTTTACCACCATCAGCATGTTGTGCCACAAGCAAGCCGGGTGCCAGGCGCAGTAATTCCTGCGAAGACTTTACTGGATTTAAGCTTAAGTCAATTTTACTTAAAGCACTAAATTTTGATGCATTGGCAATTGATTGCAGCATGATCTCTTTTAAACTGGTGAGAGATGGAACAAGCAGGATGGTATTCGCCTTTCCTTGAGCAACATCAATTCTTATACTTTTATAACCAACAGAAGATACCTGCACTGTTACCGGCGATAATGGAGTATTTAATTGAAAATTACCATTTACATCAGTAAGCACTTCAATACTGTTATCTGTGGCGGCAATGGTTACCTGCTGTAAACCCTGCCTGCTCAAAGTATCTGCTACTTTGCCCTTAATAATAATTTGAGCTGTAGAGGTTATGGAAAAAAATGAACAGAAAAATAAAAGCATCAGCTTATAAAAACATTTCATGATACGAAAATGTTTGGTGAATAATTTTTGGTAAATACGGAAACCAGTTAAATTTTTTATGCCTTATTATAACCTGCACAAATATTATATACGCAAAAAAAGTATAAATATTTACTAAGCAATAAAGCATAGCATTTAACCCATCACGGTATTTTTTTAATTTAATTAAATCACCAGTAAACGTGGAGGAGGATAATTTCTTGCAGGAAAACGGGAAAGATATGGGGACGGCTTTGATAAGGGGAAACAAACAGGAAACCTCCTGAATTTAAAAAGCTCGTTGTTAAAAGAAAGGATATGATCTGTTGGCTGATTATCTTTTTTAATATTCACTGGTTTATCATCATCAGCCATTTGTTTTGCAGATTTAACCAGTTCTTTATGCACATGAAGTTTTCCGTTTTCTATGTGTACGGTAGAAATATGCTCCCTGTAAAATCGAGTATGAGCCACAATATCTGCCACAAAAGGAAGCGCAGGCTTTATCAGTAAAGCGGTATAAGTAATAAGCAGGATATATAAAATTCCTTTCTTCATTGTAGCACCTGTATAATGGTAAAATGCCGATATGGTTAATTACGAATAGATTTTATATCAGGATTTAAAAAGCTAAAAAATCTTATGATAGTATATGAACAAAATAAATTCATATTTGCTGGCCATTTAAATTTCTCGTTAAAGGAAGTTATAAGTCAGGGGGAATATTCATTTATTTTTAATTTTTAAAACTATTGAACTATTTTAAACGTAGTTTACATTCATAATATGCATTTTAAAAAATTAAAGGATTCACTATTTATCAACTAAAAATTTTATTTTATGACTACCGTACCATCCACCACTTTACTTTTTGCCATGCCCGGCGGCTCTGAATGGATTTTAATAATTTTAATTGTGGTTTTATTGTTTGGCGGCAAAAAAATTCCGGAATTAATGAGAGG
>JAYVGA010000315.1:0-19902 GCA_043772635.1 Chitinophagaceae bacterium | reverse complement strand
GGTGTAAATTTTGTCCTTGTAACGTACTACTAAAGTTGCAAGGGCATCAGCGTCGCCATTCATGTACAGATGTACGAGCTGTTGGTCAGTCAGGTTGTTGAGAAATTTCATAACTTCTACAGTTTTTGATGGTTTAGGACTTAAAATTGTTTAAGGTAAAACCAATAAGAATAAAAAGTGCGTAGAAGTCTTTATGATAGGCGTTCAACGGCTTTTCACTTTATTGGATATTGGACTGTGAAAATAATGATAAATTTTAAACCACCAAATGATTTCAGGCCATTCCCTGAAAATCGAGTAGTAGTACCAAGTTATAGTAATAGTACGATGAGTAATAATACCTCTGTAAATTTTAGTATTTTTTTCACATATAAGCTTAGAAGCTGTTTGAGCTAATTAAATCAAAGGGCTATGTATTTAAACCGTACAGCTTTAGCTGTAATAAGTATTAAATGAATCCCTCTATTTCTCTAAACCTCTATGTTAAATAATCTTATATGGTGATTAATATATTTAACTCAAACAGATTCTTAACTCAAAGGCATATTGTAATTTTACATAGATGAATAAAACAAAAGAATTAAAAGCAAAGCCATTTTCTTCTTTGGCATCAAATGAAATTTTAATAAAAGGAGCAAGAGTACATAATCTTAAAAACGTAACGGTTAGTATTCCCAGAAATAAACTGGTGGTGGTAACAGGCGTTTCGGGCTCCGGAAAATCTTCCCTTACCATAGATACTTTATTTGCAGAAGGCCAGCGCCGCTATGCAGAAAGCCTTAGTGCCTATGCCAGGCAGTTTATGCAGCGCATGAACAAGCCAGATGTGGATTATATAAAGGGTCTTTGCCCAGCCATTGCTATAGAACAAAAAGTAATTACCCGTACGCCACGCAGTACCGTGGGCAGTATGACGGAGATTTATGATTACCTGAGGCTGTTGTTTGCAAGAGCAGGCAAAACCATTTCTCCCATTAGTGGCAGAGAAGTAAAAAAAGATGATGTACCCGATGTAATAAAAGCAATACAGGATGCTAAAGAAGGAGATAAAATTCTTATACTGTCTGTTTTTAAAAGCCATGCCAACAGGGATACAAAAGAAGAACTGAATATTTTATTGCAAAAAGGTTTTTCCAGGTTATTAATAAATGATGAAGTGCAGCGCATTGAAGACCTTATCGAAAACCCGGAATTCGATATTAAACATTCCTTTATTTTAGTAGATCGTTTGGTAAAAAAAGATTTTGATGAAGATGATCTGCACCGCATTGCCGACTCTGTGGGTCTTGCTTTTTATGAAGGCGAAGGAATCGTGCAGCTTGAAGTAAACTCCAAAAAAAAGCTGCACTTCAGCAATAAATTTGAGCTGGACGGAATTGTTTTTGAAGAACCGGTGCCCAATTTATTTTCTTTTAATAATCCTTTTGGTGCATGCCCCACCTGCGAGGGCTTTTCGCAGATACTGGGTCTTGATCCCGATCTTATTATTCCGGATAAACGCTTAAGCCTGTATGAGGGTGCAGTAGCCCCCTGGAAAGGAGAAAAAATGGGAGAGTGGAAAGAAGCATTTATCCGTGCGGCAAAGAAATTTGATTTTCCTGTGCACAAACCCATGATGGATCTTTCTGAAAAAAACGTAAAAGATTTATGGGAGGGCAATGCATATGCCAATGGCATTAATGATTTTTTTAAAGAGGTAGAACAAAATTTATATAAAGTACAATACCGGGTAATGCTTAGCCGGTACCGTGGCCGCACGCTTTGCACCGATTGCCATGGATACCGGCTGCGTAAAGAAGCCCTGTATGTAAAAGTAGGCGGCAGGCATATTGGTGAGTTGTGTGAAAAACCTGTAAAAGATTTACAGGGTTGGTTTAATAATCTTGAGCTGAGCAAATACGACACACAGGTAGCCAAAAGAATTTTACTGGAAATTAACAACCGCATAAAAACTTTGATAGATGTGGGCCTTGGATACCTTACTTTAAACCGCCTGGCCAATTCGCTAAGCGGTGGCGAAAGCCAACGCATACAATTAACGAGGAGCCTGGGAAGCAACCTTACCAACTCCCTGTATATTTTAGATGAGCCTTCAATAGGGCTGCACAGCAGGGATACACAAAAACTCATTCTTGTTTTAAAAGAATTGCGTGACCTTGGCAATACCGTGGTTGTGGTGGAGCATGATGAGATGATGATGCGGGAAGCAGATCATATCATTGATATGGGCCCGCTGGCCAGCCACCTGGGCGGAGAAGTAGTGGCAGCCGGTAATTACGATGAAATAATTGCAGATAAAGACAGCCTTACCGGAAAATATTTATCCGGTAAATTATCTATTGATCCTCCAAAAAATATACGAAAATGGAACCGCTCTATAACCGTAGAAGGTGCCCGGCAAAATAATTTAAAAGATATTACTGTGCAGTTTCCGCTAAATGTGCTGTGTGCAGTAAGTGGTGTTAGTGGCAGCGGAAAAACCACATTGGTAAAACAGATATTGTATCCTGCACTGCAAAAATTAAAAGGAGAGGGTGTAGATAAGCCCGGCCTGTTCAGAGCGTTAAAAGGCGATATGGATTATATAAGCCAGGTAGAAATGGTAGACCAGAATCCAATTGGTAAAAGCAGCCGCAGCAACCCCGTAACTTATATAAAAGCTTACGACGAGATAAGGGATCTTTTTGCAAAACAACCCCTGAGTAAAATGCGTGGGTTTATGCCCAAACATTTTTCTTTTAATGTAGATGGTGGCCGCTGCGATGCCTGCAAAGGGGAAGGAGAACAACTGGTAGAAATGCAGTTTTTGGCAGATGTACATTTGATATGTGATGTGTGCAATGGAAAAAGATTTAAAGAAGAAGTGCTGGATGTGCAGTTCCGCAATAAAAATATTTATGATGTGCTGGAGATGAGTGTAGATGAAGCGATAGAATTTTTTAATAGAGATGATAAGGATGGGGCAGATGTAGCCAAAAAAATTCAACCGCTTAGTGATGTTGGATTGGGATATGTAAAACTTGGCCAGTCGTCCAATACCTTAAGTGGCGGCGAAGCACAACGGGTAAAGCTGGCATCTTTCCTGGGCAAGGGCAAAGCCCAGGGCCATATTCTTTTTATTTTTGATGAACCCACCACAGGTCTGCATTTTCATGATATAAAAAAATTACTGGCATCTTTTAATGCACTGGTAGAGCAGGGGCATTCTATATTGGTAATAGAACACAATACTGATGTACTAAAAAGTGCCGACTGGATTATTGATCTTGGCCCCGAAGCAGGCGATGCCGGCGGGCATTTGGTATTTGAAGGAAAGCCCGGAGATTTAAAAAAATGTAAGGGAAGTTATACAGGGAAGTTTTTGTAAAAAAAGCAGGTTGGTTTTTTAATTGGGGTAAAGCCCACAGCCATATTTGATTGTTATTATCCCCGGCTAAAGCCTGGGGCAATTCATGGAATACATTAAATGTTGTTTAGTTAATAATTTTAATGTCATCACCCAAAAAATCGGGATGGGCTCTTCGGGATTTCAAAGCCCGAAGGGCTGACATTAATATAACTTCCAAATAAATAAATTTAGTAAACCCCGAAGGATGATATTAGGCGGCGTGGAGTAAGGCTTAATTTAATAAAATTGTCGGAGAGCAACCTGTTTATAGAAAAAAATAAACAGCTTATTCTTTTGACTCTGGAGAGTCACCTTATCGCTGAGGATTAGATAGATCCCTGAAACATTATTCTGTTAAAAATAATCTCTTTAAGCCTCTTATAATTTCAACAAATAATCTCTCAATGCTTCTGTATTATTTTCCATCAGCATAGAATTTTTTGGCAACTTTAATTGGTCTTCAATTACTGAAGGAACAGGAACGGCTGTATTAATAATGGGCTCCACCACATCAAAAAATTTTACCGGGTGCGCTGTTTCTATCACAATTCCTTTTTGGGCAGGTTGCTGCTGTAAATATTTTTCCAGAGAATGATAACCCACCGCTCCATGAGGATCCAGAAGGTAATTAAATTGTTCATACACTTTTTTTAATGTGGCTTTGGTATCATCATCGCTTACACTTGTGGCCGATACTATTTTTTTTACATCATCCATTTGCTGCTTATACAGTTGCAGTATTCTTACAAAGTTGCTGGGGTTGCCCACATCCATCGCATTAGAAATGGTGGCCACTGCTTTTTTGGGTTCATACAAACCGGTTTCAAAAAACTGCGGCACCACATCATTGGCATTGCAGGCAGCAATAAAATGTTTTACCGGCAGCCCGGATGCCTGGGCTAAAATACCTGCACATACATTTCCAAAATTACCACTGGGCACGGCTATTACAGGCGGGTTATCTTTATCGGCCCATTGCTTGTACGCTAAAAAATAATAAAATTGCTGTGGCAGCCAGCGGGCCACATTTATAGAGTTGGCACTGGTAAGAAAAAGATTTTTAAAATTACGGGCAGTTGCAAAAATATCCTTTACCATTTTCTGGCAATCATCAAAACTACCTTTCACCTCCAGTACAGTAATATTTTTTCCCAATGTTGTCATTTGTTTTTCCTGCACGGCACTTACTTTTCCGCTGGGATAAAGTATAATCACATCCACATTGGGCACATTATAAAAACCATTGGCCACTGCACCACCGGTATCGCCGCTTGTAGCCACCAGCACCGTAACTTTTTTTGGCTCGTTCTTTACAAAAAAACCAAGGCACCTGCTCATAAATCTTGCGCCCACATCTTTAAATGCAAGTGTAGGCCCATGAAAAAGTTCCAGCGAAAAAATGTTTTCATTAACCGGTACCAGGGGTATGGAAAAATTAATGGTTTCTTCTACAATCTGTTTTAGTTTGGTTACATGAATACAACTGCCTACATAAGGTTTTATTACTTCGTAAGCAATAGCCTCATTAGAATAATCTTCAATATTTTTTATAAACGTTTCGCTGAGTATGGGAATTTTTTGAGGAAAATACAAACCTTTATCCGGCGCCTGCCCTTTTATAGTAGCTAATTTAAAATCTACAATTGCTGCTTTATGATTGGTACTGAAAAAATTCATGATTTGAAATGTTTAAGATGTTTAAGAGGTTTCAAAGGTTTGAGATGTTTCAAATGTTTAAAATGTTTCAAAGGTTTAAGATGTTTTAAAAGTATAATGGTTGCAAATGTATGCCGGTTATTTACCTTTAAACCTCTGAAACCTTTGAAACCTCTGAAACCCTTTAAACCTTAGTAAATTATTTTTACTCCCTGTTTATTAATTGTGGTTACATACACATGATGGTCTAGACCAATGCGCTCATAAATTTTATGCATTTCTTTTTTTACTGCTTCTGCCGTAGGCTCATCTGTGCTCAGCATAAAAATAGAGGGCCCAGAGCCGGAGATACCTCCACCCAATGCACCTGCAGCTTTGCTTTGTTTTTTTACTTCATCAAAACCCGGAATTAAAATACTTCTTACCGGTTCTATAATCACATCTTCCAGACTGCGGCCTATGAGTGCATAATCTTTAGTAATAAAACCTGCCACCAGCCCTGCAATATTTCCCCATTGCTTAATGGCATCTTTTAAAAGCACTTCTTTTCTTAAAATTTGCCTGGCATCTGCTGTGCGCACTTCTATTTGCGGGTGCACTACGGTTACCCATAAAGCCGGGGCATCAATAGGTATAATATCCAAAGGAAAAATACTTCTTATTAATGTAACGCCGCCATAAATACATGGCGCCACATTATCAGCATGTTTTACACCGGAAGCTACTTTTTCGCCACTCATTGCAAAACGTACCAATTGTTCTTTGCTGAAAATATTGTCCAGCAAAAAATTGGCGCCTACTACTGCGCCTGCTGCACTGGCAGCACTGGAGCCAATGCCACTGCCGGGCTTTATATTTTTTTTAATGAGCACTTCAAAACCAAAATCTGCATCCAGTTCCTGCAGCATTTCTATTAATGGGGCACCCGCTGTATTTTGCATGGGGTCTGTAGGAAGGTTATACCCATCTAAACTTTTAATAACCACATTTTTTTCTTCAATAATGCTTACCTGCATTTCATCGCAGGGTGCATCCAGGCAAAGACCCAGCACATCAAAGCCACAAACAAGGTTTGCCACTGTGCCCGGTGCCGCCACTTTTACTGATGTTGTTTTATCTACATTTATTTGGTGAGGCATCATTTCATTTTTATAATTCACAGAAAACGAAATCAATTTTTTAAATAAATAGCCACGAAGGTACAAAGCCATATAAGAGAGAAAAGTTTTTTCTTTTCTTATTACTTTTTGAGCCTTAGATGAATTTTATTTATTTGTTACAGGGTTTTCTAAAAGGGTAGTTAACTTTTAAAAAGTTGACTACCCTCCTACTACTCTCTATGCTTTTGATGTTCTGATTATATCTGCAAACACACCTGATGCTGTTAATGCAGCACCGGCACCAGCACCTTTTATAACCAGGGGTTGTTCTGTGTAGCGGTCTGTATAAAAAAGTACAATATTATCCTTGCCATACAAATGGTAAAAATCGTGCGGTGGGGGTATATGCTGCAAACCCACTTTTGCTTTGCTATCTTTATAGCTGGCTACAAATTTTAATTTGCATCCTGCCTCCAAAGCCTCATCATATATTTTTTTAAAATGTGCTTCATGCTGTTCCATTGATAAATAAAAATCTTCTACACTTCCCTGCATGCAGGCTTCGGGCATAAAAGAATTATTGCTGATATCGTCCATCTCTATCATCTTTCCGGATTCTCTTACCAGTATCATAATCTTGCGCATTACATCTTTACCACTAAGATCAAGCCTTGGGTCTGGTTCTGTATATCCTTCAGCTTGCGCCTGTTTTACAACCGATGCAAAACTCCGGCTGCCATCATAATTATTAAAAACAAAATTCAGGGTACCGCTCAAAACGGCCTCCATACTGTTAATGGCATCGCCACTGCGTAACAGGTCGTTTAATGTACCAATAATGGGTAAGCTGGCACCTACATTGGTTTCAAATAAAAACTTTGTATTGTATTCTGTAGCCAGTTCTTTTAATTTTTTATAATAAGGGTATGATGATGAACAGGCCACTTTATTACAGGCTACTACAGCAATACTTTTGGGCAATAATTTATCGTACACTGTAGCTACAATGTCGTTGGCAGTAACATCTGCAAATACCGTGTTTCTTAAATTTTTATTTTGTATGGTTTCAATATACTCATCAATGCCTGCTGTTTTTCCTGCAGCTAATAATTGCTGCCATTGGCCAAGGTTTATCCCATCTTCATCTACCCAATATTTTTTACTGTTTGCAATGCCGGTTACATTTACTTTAAGGCGCATATGCTGCAGCAGGTAATCCTGTTGCTGTTGTATCTGATCCAGTAATTTAGAGCCCACATTTCCCACACCGGCAATAAACACATTTACTTCTTTTATTTCTTTTTCAAAAAATACTTCATGCACAATATTGGTGGCTTTTTTTACATCAGCATGGCTTATTACGGCTGTAATATTTCTTTCGGAAGAACCCTGTGCGATGGCTCTTACATTTACCCCGTTTCTGCCCAGGGCACTAAAAAATTTACCGCTTACCCCGGTATGATTTTTCATGCGGTCGCCTACAAGCGCAATTATAGAGAGATTGTTTTCTACAATTAACGGGTCTACTTTTTTTATTTCTATTTCGTAAGCAAAAGCTTCATCAATTATTTGTTTTGCTGCAGCGGCATTGTTATCATCAATACCTACACATATAGAATGTTCAGAAGAGCTTTGGGTAATAAGGATAACATTTATTTTTTTTGCAGCCAGGGCTTCAAATAATCTTTTAGAAAATCCGGGTATGCCCACCATGCCGCTGCCCTCCAGGCTTAGCAGTGCAATATTTCCAATGCTTGATATACCGGTGATGCTGCTGTTGTTTTCCGGCACCTGCTGCAAAATTTCGGTGCCTTCGTCCTGTGGTGAAAAAGTATTTTTTACCCATATAGAAATGCCTTTACTCATTACGGGTTGTATGGTGGGTGGGTAAATAACCTTAGCACCAAAATGAGATAATTCCATAGCGTCCTGGTAAGAGATATGCGGAATAATCCTGGCATTCGGAACCAGCCTGGGGTCTGCCGTCATCATGCCGGATACATCTGTCCATATTTCCAGCACACTGGCATTGATGGCTGCGGCAAAAATAGCAGCAGTATAATCAGAGCCGCCCCTGCCCAGCGTAGTATTCATACCTTCTGCATTGGCAGCTATAAAGCCCGGCGCCAGGTACAAATCTGCAGGGTGCTGCTGCAGGTATTGATTAATGTTATGATTGCTGCTGTTAAAATTTACCAGGGCATTACCAAAATCAGCATTGGTAACAATCAATTGCCGGGAGTCTATCCAGTGTGTGGGTATATTTTGCGCAGCTAATGCGGCTGCAATAATTTGAGAAGAAAGCAATTCGCCATAACTTACTATCCTGTCTTTTGTTCTAACCGATAATTCTTTTAAAAGAAAAATACCATTGCAGATGTCCTGTATCTGGTTGCATTGGGTTTTTACAAAACTAAGCAGGCTGCTTTGATTGCTGATGGGAATAAGATCTCTTACGGTTTGTAAATGCCGCTGTTCAATTTCTATTAAAATAGATTGATAATTTTCTTTTCCCTCTGATGCCAGCTGGCTGCTTTGCAGCAGCAGATCTGTAATGCCACCCAGTGCCGAAACCACAACGATGGTTTGTTTGCCGGCAGCTTTATCTTTTACAACGGCTATTACTTTTTTAATATTTTCTGCATTTGCAACAGAGCTGCCCCCAAATTTTAATACCTGCATGGTAAATGTATTTTAATAAAAATGTATAATAAAAATCCTGTTGGATATATAGCCTTAGCCCGGTGGATGATATGAGAATTTGCAACCCTTAGCGGGTTGTAATAATTGTAATAGTAGTGTTGGAGGATACTACTGCAACAGTGTCACCGATATGTATGTTGTTGTTAAACATCTGTGCGAAAGTATATAAATATTTATGTATGGTTAGAATTATTTTTTTTAAACAGCTCCCGATAAAGTGCTTCCCCCCTGCTGTTAAAAAATATTACCGGCTGTATTATCTTAACCTGTTGCTATCTCTTATAATTTTATTATCGTTATTAATACCCCTGGCTGCCATAAAAAAAAATAATGCAATACAGCCCTGCAGCAGCGCTGTAAGAGAGTATTCGCCGGCAGAGAATTTTTTTACTTCGGTATAATATAAAAAAATAACAATGGCCTGCAGCAATAAGCCCACAATACATAACCTTAGCTGCAGGGTGCGTTTTTTATACAAAAAGATAGTAATGAGGGCCAGCACAGCTACAGCAGTAGTAAGCACAATTAAATAAATATTTTCTGTGGCATTAAGTGTTTTAAATATGCCGGTTGCTGCATCCTGCGTAATGCTGCCACTGTAATAAGAAAATTTAAAACTCAAAAATGCACAAACTGATGCAAGAAATAACCAGACTGTTTGTATTCTTTGTAGCATATAACGTATTTTAAATCTTATGATTTTAATTCTGGATAAAGCGGAAACTGTTTCATAAAAGTTTTCACTTCTTCTTTTACAGATGTAATGGAATGTTCATCATCAATATTCATTAATACTTTATCAATAAGGTCTACCACGCTTTGCATATGTTCTTCTTTCATTCCCCTGGTGGTAACAGCAGGCACACCCACCCGAATGCCACTGGTTACAAAAGGGCTCTTATCATCGTAAGGCACTGCATTCTTATTTAAAGTAATGTGGGCTTTATCCAGTGTTTCCTGCGCCTTTTTTCCGGTAATGTTTTTATTACGGAGATCAATAAGCATTAAATGATTGTCGGTTCCGCCGCTGATAATTTCGTAACCTTTAGCCATAAATGCTTTGGCCATTGCCTGAGCATTGCTTTGTACCTGTTTTATGTAAACAGTAAATTCATCGGTAAGTAACTCACCAAATGCAATGGCTTTTGCAGCAATTACATGCTCCAGTGGCCCACCCTGAGTGCCGGGAAAAACGCCCATGTCAAGCAGGTTGCTCATCATACGCAGGTTGCCTTTAATATCTTTTAATCCAAAAGGATTTTCCACATCTTTTTTCATTAAAATAATACCACCCCTTGGGCCACGCAATGTTTTATGTGTGGTGCTTGTTACAAAATGGCAGTGGTCAAAAGGGGAGCTCAATAACCCTTTGGCAATAAAACCTGCAGGGTGTGCCATATCGCACAGCACAAATGCATTTATTTCATCGGCCACTTTTCTTATTCTTGCATAATCTATATCACGGCTGTAGGCAGATGCACCGCAAATAATAAGTTTGGGTTTTTCGGCCCTGGCTTTTTCTTCCAGCATTTCGTAATCTATAAGGCCTGTTTCTTTTTTTACGGTATAAAAAAATGGCTGGTACAATTTGCCTGAAAAGTTTACAGGCGATCCGTGTGTGAGGTGGCCGCCCATACTCAAATCAAGCCCAAGTATCTTATCGCCGGGTTGCAAAATAGCCAGCATTAATGCAGCATTGGCCTGTGCACCACTATGCGGTTGCACATTGGCGTATTCGCAGTTAAATACCTTTTTTATCCTGTCTATAGCCAGTTGTTCTACTTCATCCACTACTTCACATCCGCCATAATACCGCCTGCCCGGGTATCCTTCTGCATATTTATTGGTAAGCGAAGTTCCCATGGCCTCCATTACCTGCAGGCTGGTAAAGTTTTCGCTTGCTATCAGTTCTATTCCTTCACGCTGCCTTTGCAGTTCTTTATCTATTAAACCAAAAATTACGGTATCTCTTTGCATTTGGTAAATTTTGGGCAAATATAAGCAGCATGACTTAAATTTATAAAATATGTAAAACTCAATGGCAATTATGCAGCTACTTTAATTTTGAATTCCGATAAATTCTGTACTTTCACCACCCTTTAAGCATTTAGAAATTATTATTGTAAACAAAATATACCGATAGAGGCGGATAAAGTTTATAAATGAAGGCCATTATACCAGTAGCAGGCGCAGGCACCAAACTTCGCCCTCACACATATACACAACCCAAAGCGTTAATTCCTCTGGCAGGAAAAACCATTCTCAGCATCATTGTAGATCAATTAAAAGATGCGGGCATCAAAGATTTTATTTTTATAATTGGATACCTGGGCGAAAAAATTCAGGATTATGTAACAGCTTACTATCCCGACCTTAACTGTAGTTTTTTAACCCAAAATGAAAGATATGGAACCGGCCATGCCATTGAGCTTACAAAGGAAATTGTAGGAGAAGATGAGTTACTCATTGTTTTGGGAGATACTATTGCAGACTATGATATAAGAGTAATATTGGAATCACCTCATTCTATGCTGGGTGTAAAAAAAGTAGATGACCCCCGTAATTTTGGTGTGGCAGAAATTGAAGAGGATAATTTTATAAGCCGTGTGGTAGAAAAACCCTCTATTCCCAAAAGTAATATGGCACTGGTAGGTGTGTATAAAATTAAAGAAACGGCCCTCATGTTTTCGTGTATTAAAAAAATACGGGATAACAATATCCGCAGTTACGATGAGTTTAGCCTTACAGATGCCCTGGAGTGCATGATACAGCAGGGCGCAAAATTTCAATCTTTTAAAGTGTCTAACTGGTTTGACTGTGGTAAAAAAGATACGCTGCTGGAGTCTAATGCAATTTTGCTTAAAAAATTTGGTGGCAATATTCCTGAGACTAATAATTTTCAAAATACCATTATTATACCTCCGGTAAGTATAGGGGATGGTTGTGTAATTCATCATTCTGTAATTGGGCCTAATGTGGCCATAGGGGAACATTCTATTGTAAATCATTCCATCATAAAAGATTCTATCATTGGGTCTTATTCTCACATAAGCCAGATTGTTTTAAACAATTCTCTCATTGGCAGCGATGCAGAAGTAAAAGGGGTAAGCCGCAATCTTAATATTGGAGACAACACAGCAATAGACCTGGCTGGTGGTAACAAATAAGGGTAAATTAAAAATCTTACCTCCCTTCATTCAAACCAATTTGATCTAATTATTATGCATTCATCTACCCATCGCATTACCCGGTTATTTAATATAGATAAGCCCATTATTCAGGCAGGAATGATTTGGACCAGCGGCTGGAAACTTGCCAGTGCAGTAAGTAATGCAGGTGGCCTGGGTTTAATAGGAAGCGGAAGCATGTATCCTGAAGTACTAAAAGAACATATTAAAAAATGCAAAAAAGCAACCGGTAAACCCTTTGGGGTAAATGTGCCTTTACTGTATCCTGATATTGATAAACATATTAAAACCATCATAGAAGAAAAAGTGCCCGTAGTATTTACCAGTGCAGGCAATCCAAAAACCTATACCAGCCTTTTAAAAGAACATGGCATTACTGTAGTACATGTAGTAAGCAGCAGTAAGTTTGCATTAAAAGCGCAGGATGCGGGATGTGATGCAGTAGTAGCAGAAGGGTTTGAAGCAGGTGGCCATAACGGGCGGGAAGAAACTACCAGTTTTGTATTAATCCCTGCTGTTTGCAATGCTGTACAAATTCCTGTAATAGCAGCCGGGGGTATTGCTACAGGCCGGCAAATGCTGGCAGCTATTATATTAGGAGCCAATGGAGTGCAGGTAGGTAGCCGCTTTGTAACCAGCCATGAAGCCTCCTGCCATGCCGATTTTAAAAATGCTGTTATCAGCAGCCAGGAAGGAGATACCATGCTTTCCCTAAAGCAGCTTACTCCTGTAAGGCTTTTAAAAAACGAATTTTACAACCAGGTACAACAGGCAGAAATGAATGGCGCAGGTAAAGAAGAATTGGAGCAACTGCTGGGCCGGGGCAGGGCCAAAAAAGGAATGTTTGAAGGCAACCTGCAGGAGGGAGAACTGGAAATAGGGCAGGTGAGTGCCTTGCTAAACCGCATACAACCTGCTGCCGAAATAGTAAATGATCTATGGCAAGAGTATAACAGGTTAATTGATTTATGCTGCAAATAAAAATTTATATTTGCCCCGATTTAATAAATTGTCAATTAATCCTCACACAAATGCATAGTGCAAACAGGTCGTTTTGGTATAAATTATTGGTTTTTAGTTTTTTTAGTTTTAGTTATTTGTCTGCATTTTGCCAGCCTCCCATTATAACTCAAATTCCCACCGAAATAAATCCCAGCCAGATAGATCCTAAAAATTTGTCTCAACCCCAGTTAAGGGCTTTGCTGGAAGATAATAATAAAGAAACAGGGAAAGATAAAAATGCTGATTTTTTTAAGAATGATAAGATTGAAAAAGATAGTGTTACTTCAGATGATGTTCGCCGTAGTTTATACAGCCCTAAAAAAACATATGGAGCCGATGTTTTTGCCAATGCGGCAGGAACCAGCATTTCTGAATTATCTACCCCACCTTTAGACTACCCCATAGGTGTGGGAGATCATATTTTAGTATCGCTTTGGGGAGCAGCAGAGTTTCAGGAAGATTATATTGTAGCAAGAGATGGTTCTATTTTCCCCACAAGCCTTGGTAAAATAAGCGTGCAGGGTCTCACTTTTGAAAATATGCGTGCCATAGTGTACTCCCGTTTTAAGAGTGTAGTACCGCCCGCTACTAATATAGCCGTTTCCCTCGGCCAGCCAAGAACCATAAACGTAAATGTGGTAGGAGAAGTAAACAGGGCGGGCATACAAACAGTATCTGCCTTTACTAATGCTTATACAGTAATAGGCAAGGCAGGTGGAGTAACCCAATTTGGTAACCTCCGCAATATCCAGATAAAAAGAAATGGCAGTATTATAGATGAGCTTGATGTGTATAAATATCTTACAACAGGCGATTTTGGCAAACATATTTACCTGCAGAATAATGACTTTGTAATAGTAGGTTTTATGGAGAAAAAAGTACTGGCTACCGGGCAGTTTAAACGGCCTATGTATTACCAGCTAAAAAAAGATGAAGGAGTAAAATCACTGATAAAATATGCTGGTGGTCTTAATGCAGACGCATTAGCTTCTGCATTAAAAGTTATACGTACCGAAGGAGAAAAACAGGTGCAGAGAGATGTAAATGCTAATGCCATATTAATGATTGAGGGAGAAGATTTTCCTTTGATAGATGGGGATATAATAAAAGTAGATTTAATAAAACCAGGTATAAGCAATAAGGTAGAAATAAGAGGAGAAATAACCTATGCTGATATTTATGAGCTTAGGGAAGGAGACCGGCTTTTTGATCTTATTAACCGTGCAGGCGGTGTTACCCGTAATACTTATCTGCCACGTGCTTATATTTTCAGGGGTGCAGGAGATTCTACCAATCTTAGATCCGACAGGCTTGAAGTAAATCTTACAGGTGTAAACAGCAACGAAACGGCAAGCAGCAGTAACGTAAAACTGGAACCCAATGATGTTATCCAGCTTTTTTCTCAAAACGAATTTGCCGAAGCCCTGTATGTAGAAATTTTTGGAGAAGTAAGGAAAGAGGGCAGGGTAAACCGGTATGGTGGTATGACACTGGAAGATCTTTTATACTTATCGGGAGGTATTAAGCAGTCTGCAGAATTTGGAAGACTGGAAATTTCGAGCATTGTAGATATAGACTCTGCCAAGCAGGGGCTTAAACCTACCCGTACCGTAGTAAAATCTTATGCCATTCTTCCAAACCTCTCTTTGGATTCTGCTGCTGCAAAAGTTTTACTTAAACCTTACGACCAGGTATTTGTAAGGCGTAACCCTACTTTTGAACTGCAGCAAAATATAGAATTGAAAGGGCTGGTAAAATACCCCGGCTTATATCCAAGGTTAACTAAGTATGACCGGCTGTCAACTTTTATAGAAAGAGCAGGGGGCTTTACAGATAATGCAAATCTTGCCGGGGCAGTACTGTTCAGAAAAAAGACAGAATTTTTCAGGGAAAGAATTGTAGATAAACCCAAGTTAGATTCATTTGGCATACCTATTAAAGACAGTATTTCTTTAGCCTTAAAAAATATAGACGAACCTGTAAGCATTGATTTGTATAGAGCACTAAAATACCGTAACAGCAAACATGATATTGTGCTGCAGGAATCGGATATTATTTTTATTCCGGAAATAAATCCTTTTGTAAGCGTTCAGGGAAGTGTGCAGTCGCCATTAAAAATTGCTTTTGATAAAGAACATACTAACCTGATGTACTACATAGATAAGGCAGGAGGTTTTGGAATAAAGCCCTGGAAGAAACGGGTTTTTGTTACCTATGCCAATGGAAAAAGTAGAAGAACAAGATCATTTGGGTTCTTTAAATTTTATCCTAAAGTAGAAGAAGGCTCCATAGTAATTGTACCTGTAAAGCCAACTGGGCAGGACCTGGGAGATATAGTAAAATCGGTAATTGTAGCATCTATCCCCATAATTCTTACCGGAATTATATTTAAATATGTAAAATAAAACCATAAGAAATTGACTACAAAAGAACTCATCCGGAAACTTGTTTTACGTATTGCAAAATTTAAGTTGCTGGTTTTAGCAGGAGCATTTATTGCTGCAGTAGCAATGTTTTTTTATGCTAAAACAATTCCGCCCATTTACACGGCCAAGGCTACCGTTTTTCCATTAACAGCCTCCAACGAAAATCCCACATCCAGTGCTATAAGTACTTTATTGGGAGGCAGCGATGCTCCCAAAAGCTTTAGCCAGGATGCCTCTATTAATATTGTAGAGCTTGCACAAAGCCGCAATACCAGGGAGGCAGTAGTGCTTAAAAGACTGCCGCAGTTTGGTAATAAAAGAATTGCAGAATTATTAATAGAAAGTTATAATAAAACAAAAAAAATTCAGGTTCCGGCAATAAAAATACCAAAGGATACACTTTCTCTGGCAGCTATTGGCGGCGAAATCTTGAGTGAAAATTATACAGCAAAAATTTTAAAAAGCGGTATCCTGGAAGTAACCTTCAGCAATGCCAATAAAGATGTTCTTTCACCTGTAAGTTATGCACTCATTGATAAAATATCACAATTTTATATTGACCTTAAAATTAAAAAAGCCCAAAAGGATTATGACTTTACTGTAAAAAAAGTAGATTCTCTGCAGGCCATAATAAATGTATACGACAGGCAGGCTGTACGCATGAACAATACTACACTGTTTGTGCCTAACTCAAAAATAGAATATAGCATTCCTAAAGAAAACCTGGTAAACTCTAAAGAAAGATTAATGAGGCTTAGAGATGCCTCCGCCAATAACAGGGAAGAAGCTCTGTGGAGATTGCAAAAAGCTACACCTATTATTGCAACCCTTGATAAACCTGAACCACCGTTTGATAAAAAAGGAACATCCTCTTTGATATATGCCATAATCGGTTTCATATTTGGAGGCATTATTACTATTGGAATTTCTGCAGCACCTATTTTAAGTAAATATTTAAAAGCAGAAGCCAATAAAGCAATTTTTGGTGAGGAAAATCCTGAAGAAGAAAATGCTGATGAAGGAAAACCTGTTCCTGCTGCAGCTTCTTTAAAATAAAAAATAGGAGATAACAGAAAGGGTTTCAAATAATATTTGAAACCCTTTCTGTTTATAGTTTAAAAAAAATATTATCCTTTTTTAAAACCCCATTTAATCATTTCTTTCCAGCTTGGTTTTTTACCATACATTAAAATTCCGGTGCGGTAAATTTTTCCGGTTATCCAGGTAAAAAAGAAAAAACTTGCTACCAGTAACAGCATAGATACAATTAATTGCCAGGCAGGAATATCGTAGGTAATGCGCCCCATCATTACAATAGGCGATGTAAGCGGAAATAAACTGCCAAACACCGCCATGTTGCTGTGTGGGTTATTTATAGAGTTGGTCATAATTACAAACCCAAGTATAATAGGCATTAGAATAGGAAAAACCAATTGCTGTGCTTCCTGCTGATCTTCGCTTACTACACTGCCCACGGCTGCAAATAAAGAAGCATAAGTTAAATACCCGGCCAGGAAATAAAATAAAAACAGGAAAATAATTTTAGCCAGGGGCAAAGAAGATAAGCCCTGTGCAACTGTTGCTATCATCTTTTCATCTGCACCTGCAGCTGCTCCACTGGTTAACTGCTGCATCATACCCGGAAAAATTAAAGGAAGGGCCGACTGAAGCACCACCATAATTACAATCCAGATGGCAAATTGTGTAAGACCAACTGCACCAATACCAATAATCTTGCCCAGCATTAACTGAAAAGGTTTTACAGAGCTTACAATTACTTCCGCAATACGGTTGGTTTTTTCTTCCATTACCCCACGCATTACCTGGGTGCCATAAATAATCATCATCATATAAATTAAAATGCCGCAGGCAAATGAAACTGCATAGGCAACACCTGCACTTCCTTTCTTACTTCCATCCTTGGTATCAATAGTATTTTCAATTTCCACATCGGCTGCTATGCTTTTAAATACTGCAGCATCTATCCCTTTAGCAGCAAGCCGTTTGTTTTCTATGGCTTTATTAATAAATTTTTCAATAGCAATGCTGTTGCTGAGACTTAGAGATGCCTGGCTGTGCACCACAAACCTGTGTGGCGCATTAATATCAAAATTAGGAACATACAAAAAGGCTTCGTACCCCTGGTCTTTATATTTTTTTACAAAATTATTTTCCGTTTCATTTTTAATAAAATTTAGTTTTAAAACCTTGCTTTGTGTTACCGTGCTATCGCTAAAAATACCTGCCTCATCTATAACAGCAAGAGAGGTTTCCCCTGTATTGTCTTTTACAGATATGGCTATTATGATGGCATAAAAGGCAACGATAACCAGGGGTACCAGTATAGTTGTCAGCAAAAAAGATTTCTTTTTTACCCGGCTGAAATATTCCCGGCTTATAATTAAAAATGTTTTATTCATATTGGTAGTATAGAAAATTATTGAATGTTTTGAAATTGCCTGGCTGTAGTTGTTCCTTCTACCAGTTGTATAAAAATATCATTAAGAGAAGGCAGCACTTCGTTAAATGACTGAATGGCTACCCCCTGGTTTATAAAATGTTTAAGCACATCATTGGGCGTGGCATCATGCTGCAGCCTTAGCAGTACCTGGGTTTTTTCGTGTTGTACAATTTCAAATATATAGGTCATTAAATGTTCCGGAAATAAAGTGGCGCCTACCTGGTAAATATTTTCTTTAAAATCCTGCTTAATATTATTTACCGATCCGTCAAGTATTTTTTTGCCTTTATTAATTAATACAATATGATCGCAAA
This sequence comes from Chitinophagaceae bacterium, assembly GCA_043772635.1. GTDB lineage: Bacteria > Bacteroidota > Bacteroidia > Chitinophagales > Chitinophagaceae > Ferruginibacter. The sequence continues at coordinate 1,664 of JAYVGA010000315.1, read as the reverse complement.
TTTCTTCTACCTGTTCCATGCGGTGTGTACTAAAGATGATGGTGCTGCCATTTTTTGCCAGCTTAAATATTTCGTCTTTAATAAGGTTGGCATTTACCGGATCAAGGCCGCTAAAGGGTTCATCCAGGATTATTAATTTTGGCTCATGCAGTACCGTGGTTACAAACTGCAGTTTTTGGCTCATCCCTTTACTCAGGTCTTCTACCTTTTTATTCCACCAGGTTTGCATTTCAAATTTTACAAACCATTCTTTTACTTTTTGAGTAGCTTCTGCCTTGCTAAGCCCTTTTAACCTTGCCAGGTAAACCGCCTGTTCTCCAATTTTCATTTTTTTATACAGTCCCCTTTCTTCCGGCATGTAGCCTATATTTCTAAAATCGCTCTGGGGATCAAACTTTTTACCGTTAAAAATTACCTGCCCGCTATCAGGATAAAAAATGCCGGTAATCATTCTAAGTAAAGTTGTTTTACCAGCTCCATTGGGGCCAAGCAATCCAAAGATACTTCCCTGGTTTATGGTAAAACTAATATCATCAACCGCTTTTTGTGTAGCAAAATATTTTTTAAGGTTTTCTAATTCCAGTAAAGGCATAACTGTTTTAGTTTTAGTAAATAAAAATAGGGATGATTTTACAAGCCGGGGTATTTATTAGTATGAACGGGAAAAAAATTACCCGTTTAATATTTTTTGTGTTATTATGGTTGCCACTCTTTCTCCATCCATAGCTGCACTTACTATACCACCGGCATAACCTGCGCCTTCGGCACAGGGGTATAAATTTTTTAACTGTGGATGACAAAAGCTTTCTGCATCTCTGGGAATACGCACCGGGCTGGATGTGCGGCTTTCGGTAGCCACCACCACCGCTTCGTTGGTTAAATATCCTTTCATTTTTTTGCCAAAGGCTTTAAAGCCTCCTGCCAGTGCAGTGTAAATAAAAGGAGGTAGCACTGCCTGTAAATCTGCAGATGCCAAACCTGGCAAATACGAATTACCGGGCAAGCTGAGTGATATTTTTTTAGAAACAAAATCCTCCATTCTTTGTGCGGGAGCCACAAATTTTCCGCCACCGGCATCAAAAGCCTGATGTTCTACCATCTGCTGAAAATGCATAAATAGTAATGGGCTATCCTCTAAACCTTTGAAACCCTTGAAACTTTTCAAACTCTTTATGGCATCCTCCTTTTCTACCTGAACCACCATACCACTATTGGCAAAGGGATTATTTCTTTTGGAGGGGCTCCAGCCGTTTACCACCAACTCCCCGGCATTTGTACTTGCGGGTGCAATAATACCACCGGGGCACATGCAAAAAGAAAACACCCCTTTTTCCTCTACCTGCTGCACCAGGCTGTAAGAAGCAGGGGGTAAAAATTGGCCCCTGCTTAAGCAGTGGTACTGCATACTGTCTATTAATGCCTGCGGATGTTCTACTCTTACACCCAGGGCAAAAGGTTTGGCTTCAATTAAAATTTTTTTGCTGTGCAGTAATGTGAATATATCTCTTGCAGAGTGCCCGGTGGCAAGTATATATGCATCTGCGGTCATTATTTCTCCTTCGGCAGTTTGTATGGATGATATCGCACCATCCGCTATATTAAAATCAGTCAGTTTTTTTTCAAACAAAACATCTCCCCCACAATCAATGATTAATTCTCTTATA
>JAYVGA010000314.1:0-10352 GCA_043772635.1 Chitinophagaceae bacterium | reverse complement strand
ATTGGCCAGCCAATCGTGTACATTCATCCGGTTACACCCACCGCTGGAACAATGCCCATGACTTTTACAACCACCCGGAGCACCGTCTTTGGCGGTTCCGCAACTTCCACAACCCATATCTTAATTTTTTAAAATAGTAAATAAATATTTGGGGAACCGGGGCGGCAATTGCCAGTTGAGCTTCATTGGCAGCCTGCCCCAACATTTTTGTTGTGGGTCGCACTCTTGTACATTAATTTTTTATTGAACTTTTTTACCTGCTATTGTAAAAAAGACATCCAAAACACATATGGATGATAAATAAAAAATATATGTAGGCATGCTCATTAATGGTATGCCGTACAAGAGAGTGACACCCTACGCAAGCATAGGGGCAAGCACAACGATATTGGGTATTGCTGAAAAAGTTTGGTCAATAAAATATGGCGACTTTACCTGCAACCTGCTCAATGCCTTTATCCTCATTGTATCAAAATTACAGATTTGTTACTAATAATATGGTACAACTTAATGGTGAGGGCATGAAACAGCAATTTGGCATTGGCATTACGCTCAATATAATAGATGGCCTGATCCAGTTCGTTTACTATGGCTTCCTGCTGCTCTATGCCACAGAGTTTATTAAAACGCTTTGCAAAATCATTGATATTGCCCATGTCCTCAACGCCATTTTCACCGGTATTTGTTTCTATCATCCTTAACCGTATGGCAGTTTCTAACAGATGAATAAAATATATTAAAAACTGTTTTTGTTTTTCCCGGCCGGTTTTACTTATCTCATCTATCCATTTTACCTGTGCTACGGGGCCGGTTTTTATAATGCTGTTTAACCAGTCCCGTAATAGCACTTCCCAGTCATCATCAGTATTAGCCAGTTGCTGCAAAGCTTCGTGGTAGTTGCCATCGCATACGGCAGCTATCTGCTCTGCTTTTTTTATAGGTACGCCTTCCTGCAGTTCAAGCGCCGCTTCTATATCCTGCTTTTTTAGCTGCGGAATTTTTATTAATTGTGTGCGGCTGAGGATAGTGGGTAAAATGAGGGCATCGTTTTCCGCCACAAAAATAAAAAGGGTATCTGGTGGTGGCTCTTCTATAAGTTTTAGCAGCTTATTGCCTTCCTTGCCCAGCAGTTCCGGCATCCACATGATTAAAATTTTATACCCGGCCTCAAAACTTTTAAGGCTCATTTTGCGGGTAATATCGTTGCACTCGCTGGAGGTAATATTACCCTGTTTGTTTTCTGCCTCTATAAACTGCAGCCAGTCGTAACTGTTGCCATAGGGTTGTTTTTCTATAAATTCCCGCCACTCCGTTATATAATCTGCACTTAACGGTTTTTCCCCGGGCTTTTTTGTTATTACCGGAAAAGAAAAATGAATATCAGGATGAATAAGTTTAGTTGCCTTGAGGCAGGAAGGGCATTCTCCGCAACTGTCGTTACCGGTTTCCTTTTTAATGGTTACTGCGGGTTCCGGTTCTCCAAATAATGAAAGCCCATCGGTTGCAGGTTGCCCGTTGCCCATTTTCTTTTTACCATTCACCTTTTCACAAACGGTGTACTGCGCCATGGCCCTGGCAAGGGATAGGGCGCCGCTGCCCTCTTTACCCAAAAACAACAGGGCATGGCTAAGCCTGTTGTTTTGCACCATGTGCACCAAATGTTCTTTAATATCTTTTTGGCCTATTACCTGAGAAAACTGCATGGGTGCAAAGTAAAATAAAAAAAGCCGCCATAAAATTTATGGCGGCTTTTTAAACATATTTTTTATCAGAGTTTACCAACAATTTCTTCGCTCATTGGGGTAACCTTGCTCGGAAAATAAGCTATCATCTTTCCATTTTCATCAATCAGAAATTTACCAAAATTCCATCCTCTCTCTGCATCTGTCACGCCGTTGGCGGCTTTGCTGGTAAGCCATTTGTAAATGGGTGCCATATCATCTCCTTTTACAGATACCTTGGCTGCCATAGGAAAACTTACGCCATAATTTTTTTGGCAAAAGGCTTTAATTTCTGCGGCAGAGCCTGGCTCCTGGCCACCAAAGTTATTTGCAGGGAAACCCACAATTACCAATTTATCTTTATATTTTTCGTACAATGCCTGAAGATCTTTATACTGTGGTGTGTACCCACATGCAGATGCTGTGTTTACAATTAAAATATTTTTGCCTTTAAAATCTGCAAAGTTTATGGTGTTACCTTCAAGCCCTTCTACTTTAAAATCGTAAATAGAAGTTGTAGTAGTTGCAGGAACCGGAGCACCTGCCTGGCTGTTTCCCTGTTTTGGTTGTGCTACGCATCCTAATAATAGTAATGCTGCTGCTGTTAATTTTATCATGTGTTTTTTTTAATAACGTTTAAAAAGTGTATTTGGTTGTGTGGGCAAAAATAAGGCCATTTACGGTCTGACGGTCTCCGTCTGACCGTAGCATTCTTGTTTGTAAAGAAGGAAGCTTTAATTGCTGGTCAGATAGAGACCTCCAAAAAAGCGGGGCAAGCTGTCAGGCCAGGTTTACGGGGGAAGGCACCGCAGGTCAGACCCCCGTAAACCTGGTTATTGTTTTTCATAACATCCCATATCCGGCAAGCCCACTGCCCTGTTGCTGCTGTCAAGATCTTTTGTAAACAAGGTAACCATACCCTTATTAATGCCGGGAGCTGCTGCATTGTTCCTGTGATGAAAATCGTAATAACGTTTGTTTACATCAATACTGTCAAACAAAGGATCCTGGTTTTTAATGGCTGATGTAAAAACGGTATTTGCAGGATCGTTTGCTGCACGGTATAAACAATTATTTAATGCTACGGCAAAACTGTTGCTGCCCTGTTTGTTTACCAGCACTTCATTATCTACAAAACCTTTATCGCCCCAAAAAATGCAGTTGGTAAATGTAGCCTGCAGGCTATTGGTAACAGGATTGGTGCTTTGCACAGCAAAATTGGCAACGCTTAAAACAGGAGTTTTGTGCAAAAGCAAATTGCTGGAAAAAGAAGCAGCAGTACAATGGGTAAAAGAATAAATACCACCCAACTCTATAAGAATATTATTGGCACAATTGCTTATTAAAGTATTGCTGGCCTGCACGCTCGTATTGCTGCAAAATATTCCGGCGCTGTAGGCATTATCAATAATGCATTGCTGCATTAAGAGCTTGGGGTTTGCATTGGCAGATGGCTCCAGTACTACTACTGCCTGGTAAGCATTTTTTATTACTGCAAAATGCAGGAGGTTGTTTTTGCTGGGGCTTCTGAAAATAATACCCGGCCAGCTTGCCGGGAAATTTTTATAAGGATCATCCAGCCTGTCGCCGGTAAATATTACTTTGTTTTGGAGTGTGCCATTTACAGCAAGTGTACCATCTACAATAATGGGGGCATTGGCATGCGAATATATTTTTGTGCCTGCCTGCAGGGTAAGTGTTGTATTTGCTGCCACTGCAAGAGCGCCCAGTATTACATACGGAAGATCATTGGGCAGGATAGTGTTTGTGGTAATAATTTCATTGTTTAAAAAATGAGCATTTTGCCCGTAAGCTTCTAACTGCACCCAGCGTTGGTTGTTATTGTACAGTACAGCAATACTGTCGCTTATAATAAATGGAAGATTGGCTGCCGATGGATTTACCAGTACAGATACAAATATATATATGCTGTCGTTTGCAGCAATATCTACATTATTTAGCTGGTTGGCCGCCGTACCATTTATATTTATTTTAAAAGAAGATGCACTGCCTCCCATTAGTTTTACTGATGATAATCTTAGTTGCTGATCGTTTTCGTTTACAATTTTAAAAGATTGTGTAACAGATCCGGTGCTGGTAAAAACGGTATCAAATTTCAGCGAATCGGCGCTGATGCGCAGCCTTGCATTTGGGCTGGTAATAAAAGAATCTTTTTTGCAGGAAGCTGCAGCAATAAGCAATAAGCAAAAGGCAACGGGCAAAAAGAGGATTTTTTTCATTGAAACAAATCTACAGTAAACATTTTTCTCCCTGATGATATTTTAAGAGTGTATTTCAAATTTTCGCATAAAAAAGGGTTGACAACTTTCAGAAAGTATACTGGCATTGTAATTAATTATAAAAGTTGTCAACCCTGTGCGACAATTTGGAATGCACCCTATTTTAAATATCCATCACAAATATTATATAACACATCTCACCGCATTAAGGGATAATAATCACAATATAGGCCATTGTACAGGTGGAAGGGGGTTTGCATTTTTGTAGTGTTAAATCAACAACACAAATTAAAAATTATTAAAATTAAAAATTGTATTATGAAAAAAATGATAAGCACCCTTAGGGTAAATGCACTAAATGTATTTTTAATGGGTGGGCTAATGGTTATAGCCAGCAGTTGCGAAAAAAACGATGATGAGTATAACAATAATCCACCACCGCCGCCATTATCAACTGTGTTAAAAGCTTCTGGCGACAGCCTGGGTATTGTAGCAACCATTAACCAGTTCCGTAGCATACTCGGAGATTCGTTAAACACAATACCCGGAAAAACATCGGGCCGCAGAGAAGTGAACTGGGATGCGGTGCCAGCCAGTTTTACCAACAATGAACTTTTTCCATTTGATTTTTTTAACCTCACCGATCCTGCAGGTGCCAACGGAAGAAAAAGGGGATTGGTTTTTTTAAATACAGTATCTGCATTAAGAGTTGACAGTACAAATTTTGCAGACATAGATGCCGCACATGCCAATGAGTTCATTCCTTTCAGTAAAAAGAAAACAATGATAGCTTCCAATACAAATGTTTCTGAAATTGTATTTAAAGTAGCCGGTACAGCTAAAGATGCTTTTGTAAACGGGTTTGGAATTATTTTTTCTGATGTAGATGATGCTGCATCAACATCGCTGGAATTTTTTAATGGTAATAAAAGTTTGGGAGTATTTAAAGCTCCGGCAAAAACAGCCACCGGTGCTTTTTCTTTTTTGGGAGTACATTTTCCTGGTGAAAAAGTGACGAGGGTAAAAATTACTGCAGGTAATAATGCGTTAACTGCAGGTATAAAAGATATAAGTGACGGAGGCAGTAAAGACCTTGTAGTGTTTGATGATTTTTTTTACGATGAGCCCAAGCAAAATCAATAGGATAATTTATACGTGTATTTGATGAAGAGAAAAGTTATTTTGACAACAGCATCCTCCCCCAAGCCGGGAGGATGTTGTATATGCCCACTATTGGGGATATACCATACCAGCTTTGGGGAGATTTTTTATCTGCCAATAGCTGCATTTTTGGGATACAAAAAACCATCAGTATGAAAAATAATATTTACTGCGTAGCAGCAGCCGGCATTTTATTTTCTGTTGTTTTATTATCATGCAAAAAAGAAAATAACAGAAGTGAACCGCAGGTTGTTTCAGCATCGGGAGATATTAACGCAGCAATAAACAGCTTCAGAAATTTATTGGGAGCTACTTTAAATACTACGCCTGGCCACACATCTGGCAGGCGGGAAATAAACTGGGATGGAGTGCCGGATACATTTGAACATCAAAAAATTCCCGTCAATTTTTTTAATCCAATAGAGCCGGGTTCAAATCCTGCATTGCAAAGAGGATTTCTTTATTCTGCGCAAACTGATGCCCGCATTAGTGCCACAAATTTTGCCAGCCTGGAGGCAAGTAATGCTACGCAGTTTGCTGCGTTTAGCGGCAGTAAAACATTTTCGGCAGTGAGCAGTAATTTATGGAATGTGCAATTTGCAGTTCCCGGCCAGGATGCCGCTGCCAGCGTTAAAGGTTTTGGTGCCGTGTTTTCTGATGTAGATATTGCCGGTTCTGCAAGCATGGAATTTTTTTCGGGTACCACCAGTCTTGGTGTATTTAAAGTTCCGGTGCATACAAACGGATCGCATTCATTTTTGGGAGTATATTTTGCAGACAAAAAAGTTACAAAAATTACTATACAACAGGGGAGTGCAGTAGTGGCCAATGGGGTAAAAGATATTTCTGCAGGCGGCACAAACGACCTGGTAATTATGGATGATTTTTTATACGATGAGCCACAGGGCTTATAAAAACAGGTTGGTTTTTTGGTTTACCCATATCCGTTCCGTCTTTGGCGGGGCGGATTTTTAATATAGAAAATACCCAACTCTTTTGTAATTTTCAATATGGCTACCCCTTTAAAAAAATGGCTGCTTTTTTTAATAATTCTTTGCGGGTTATTGTTTGGTTATGCACAGCAGCCAGCCTTATATTTTAAAAGGCTTAACCAGGCCAATGGTTTATCTAATAATAAAGTGAATTGCATTTTGCAGGATACAAGAGGGTTTACCTGGATAGGTACCGATGATGGACTGAACCGGTATGATGGAAATAATTTTATCGTATTTAAAAATATACCCGGCCAGTCATCTTCTATATCGGGCAATACCATTACAGATTTGCATGAAGATAAAGAAGGTATACTCTGGATAGCTACAGCAGATGGTGGCATTACCAGGTACGACCGGAGACTGCAGCCACAAAAACAGTTTCACCAGTTTAAACATCACCCCGGTAATACCGGCAGCATTGCAGTAAATATTGTAAATGCACTTGCAGAAGATAAAGACGGATACCTGTGGCTGGCCACAAGTGGCGCAGGTGTGCTGCGTTTTGATAAAAAGAAAGAAGTGTTTGTAAAACCAGCCGGCATTGGGTTATGGACTATTTATGATTTGTGTTTTGATAAAAACAATATGATATGGGCCGGCAGAGAAGGCGGCAGTATATTAAAACTACATGCTAAAAACCTGCAATGGCAGGCAGATGATCGCTATTCCAATGTGTATGCTGCAATGCCCCATGTGGTGGTTACCCGTTTATTTAAAGATAGTAAAGATGACATATGGTTTGGCTCCTGGGATAAAGCCGTGTACAGGCAGCATGCCGCTACGGGTGCCGAAGAAAGTTTTGTGTACAATAAAAATAATCCCTTTTCATTTGGCAATGATGAAGCCATTGCTTTTAATGAAGACAGGCAGGGACGGATATGGATTGGTGGAAAATACGGAGGCTTGTATTTATATGACCCCATAACCCACAACTTTTTTAATTACCGCCACAACCCTGCAAAAGAAGGCACATTAAGCAGCGATAAGGTGAACTGTATTTTTATGGATGCCACAGGTATTGTTTGGCTGGGTACTGATAATGGCATCAGCATGTATAACGGAGCAGTCCAGCAGTTTGAGCAGGTGTTTTTACCCCGCTTAAACAATGCCGGAGAAAATGAAATATTAATTTATGATTTTTTTAAAACAGGCGAAGGGGCATTATGGATTGGTACCAATAAAGGAATTTTTATACAGGAAAAAGATGGGCGTTTTGTATATAAAAAAATAATGTATAAAGGAGTTGAGCTTGGCATAACCCGGTTTTATAAAGCCGGTGATGGTAACATGTATATGGGCACCAATTATTCTTTGTTTTTGTATGATGCTGCAACAGCCACTGTTAAGCTTTTGCCTAATACAGAAAAAGACCAGGTAATGAGCAGGCTGATAGAATCAAGAATTGTTTCTATTATTAAAGATACCATTGAAGGCGTACCGGTATTGCTTACAGCACCCTATGGCCATTTTTTTTCTTACTACGATTTTAACGCACAGCACTGGGTATCCCGCAAAGACAGTATAAAAAAAATATTAACCCGGTATTCCATCAGCGATAACCTTATAAGAAAAATTTTAAAGAGTAAGGATGGGCAGTTGTGGCTGGCCAACGCAAAAAATGGATTGATAGCGTTAAATAAAAATGGCCGTGGCAATACTACTTTTATAAATGATCCTTCACAAAAAAACAGCATCAGCAACAATAATGTGTTTGATATAAAAGAAGATGTAAAAAATAACCTCTGGATAAGCACTTATGGTGGCGGACTGAATTATTTTGATACCCGTAAAAAACTGTTTCACCATTTTTTATCTGCCAATAACCTGCTGGAAGGGTTAGAAACAGATAAAGATGGAAATGTATGGAGTATTAGTAACGGAGGCCTGCAAAAATTTGATCCACACACCCAAACTTTTTCATTTACTGCTTTGCCCGATATAGAAAAAACCGGTGGGGTTAAAGGATATATTTATAAAGATACCACCGGAAAAATGTATGTGGCAGGCAAGAATTATTTTATTGCCTTTAACCCTGAGCAAATCATTATTGAGCAAAAACAGCCCGAAGTTTTTTTAACCGACTTCAGTATATTTAACCGATCCTTTTCTCATTTGCTGATGCAAAAAGAAATTGCACTTGGCCACACACAGAATTTTTTTACCCTTCACTTTGCTGCGCCGCATTATGCTTCATCTGCACCTGTACAATATTCTTATATGCTGCAGGGGGTAGATAAAGACTGGATAAACGCCGGCGCTTCTACGCTGGCACCCTATACCAATTTAAATGGTGGAGAATATATTTTTAAAGTAAGGGCTACCACCACACCAGGTACATGGAGCGATAAAATAACAGTTATGCATATCCGCATTATTCCACCCTTTTGGAAACGCTGGTGGTTTTTTGTTGTGCTGGCTTTAATTATTGCGGGTATTGCTTATGCCCTTTACCGTTACCGTATTAATGAGCTGCTTAAAAGGCAGGCCATCCGCAATAAAATTGCACAGGACCTGCATGATAGTGTAGGCTCTACCCTGAGCAGTATTTCTGTTTACAGCCAGGTGGCAAAAATTTATAAACAAAAGCAGCAGGAAAATGAACTGCAGCATACACTGGAAAAAATAAGTGATACCTCCGGCGAGATGATTGCAGAGATGAATGATATTGTATGGGCCATAAACCCACGCAACGATGGCATGGAAAAAATACTGCAGCGTATGGAATCATTTGCACGCCCATTGCTTACTACAAAAAATATCTCCTGCTCTTTTATGTATGACCCATCCGTAACCAAATTAAATTTACCTATGGAAACCCGCAAAAACTTTTACCTTATTTTTAAAGAAGCAATAAACAATGTGCTTAAATATTCCGACTGTAAAAATATGCAGGTGCTGCTAAAGCATGAGAGAACGGGCATAGAGTTAAAAGTAAAAGACGATGGAAAAGGATTTGATACGGCTACCATGAAACAGATGGCTGCTAAATCTTTATCGGGCAATGGTCTTATTAATATGAAACGCAGGGCTGCAGAAATGAAAGGACAATGTACCGTAGAATCTTCTCCCGGTAAAGGAACCATTGTTTTGCTCCGGTTTCCCATCCCCTGATTTGGTGATAGGTTCAGGAATATAAAAAAACGAATTTTACCATTATGAGTTTACGCATAGCTATATTTGACGATAATAAAAATATACGGGAGAGTATTAAGATGCTGCTGGATACTGTGCCCGATTTTGAAGTGGTGGGATCCTACAGCCATGTGCTGGACTGTGCAGCTGATATAAAAGAATGCCGGGCCGATGTAATACTGATGGATATTGAAATGCCTGGCATGTCGGGCATTGAAGCCGTTAAAGCAATAAAAAAAGAATTTCCGCAGGTACTGGTTTTAATGCAAACTGTATTTGAAGATGATGACCGTGTGTTTGATTCGGTATGCAGCGGTGCATCGGGATATATTTTAAAAAACCACCTTAATACCAAGCTTATAGAATTTATAAACGACCTGCAGTATGGCGGCTCACCCATGAGCCCCTCCATTGCCCGGAAGGTGTTAAATAAGCTGCAGCAAATTCCGCAGCATGTAAGGCCCGAAGAAGCACCCGACTACCAGCTTACTCCCCGTGAAAAAGAAGTGCTGGGCTGCATTGTAGAAGGCCTGGCCTATAAAATGATTTCTGATAAACTCACCATCAGTTACGAAACCGTACGCAGCCATGTAAAAAAGATTTACGAAAAACTGCATGTGGCATCGCTGACAGAAGCGGTATCTAAGGCGATGAAGGAGCGGATTGTGTAGATTTTTTAGCCAGGCATTTTAATTACTATGTAGCCGCTGTTTCAGCGTGCCGCTATGCCTGTGTAGGAGTCGCAATCTTGTGCGGTTTAAACTTTGCTCAACTTTTATAGATGCGGTTCAAGAGTAAAACCAGGAATTTTTTACAGCAATTTTCCAATTATTTTACGGGCTTACAGTTGTTTTTTTATGTATTGTAAAACTACTGTGCTTCATACCCAGCTACACATTATCTCCTTTGCAATATTTAACCATCAACCATTGGATCCACAACGCCTTAACCTGTTTAGGTGAGGAGCCACACAGTTTTGGGTATTATTTCTATTACAACTTATTTGCATTTTTGCTGCATAATTTTTTTTATACTACAATACATTTTCAATGGGTCGCACAATCATTTTATTTATCTATATCATACTAAGTATTTATGGTTTT
>JAYVGA010000313.1:0-3740 GCA_043772635.1 Chitinophagaceae bacterium | reverse complement strand
TTCTACATAAGGATTGTCTTTATCGCTTGCCCACATACCCATGGTAGATTCGTTTAAAGGATAATCCCTTTTTATAACCGGAAAATCTTTTATCATCTGCTGCGTACGGTTGTCACGGTGAGGGAATTCCCAACTTTCTTTATTGGCATTTACATAGCCTTTTACATGCTCAATATCGTGGCCACGTTCCAGCATTAAAACTTTCAAACCTTTTTGGGTAAGTTCTTTGGCAGCCCAGCCTCCGCTAATTCCGGAGCCTACTACAATGGCATCATAATTATTATCTGGCATAAGAAAAATTTTGCCTCCATCCCCTGCAGGAGGTTTTTGTTGTTATGAATAATCTCCCGGGGAAGAGAATATTTTTTATAAGAAATAAATTTTTTGATCTTTCAAAAATAAAATTCAATTTATTAAAAAACTCTTTTGAACTAAGTTCCCCTTTAGGTTCCTGCAAAGGAACGAACGTAGTTCACGGGCTTGCTTTTACACATCACAAATTTTCACTGCCTTTTTTAGCGCCTTTATTTTCTCTGCATCATCTGCACCTGTGGGTATAAACTCCTGTGCCAGGTATCCTTTGTATCCTGTTTTAATAATTGCATTTATAATAGCAGGATAAAATAATTCCTGGCTATCATCAATTTCGTGCCTGCCCGGCACACCTGCCGTGTGGTAATGCCCAAAGTAAGCATGATTATCGTTTATTGTTCGTATCACATCACCTTCATTTATCTGCATATGATAAATATCATACAGCAATTTAAAATTTTCTGAGCCAATCATCTTACAAAGTTGTACACCCCATGCACTTTTATCGGCCATATAATCTTTGTGATCTACCTTGCTGTTAAAAAGCTCCATTTGTATAATTACCCCGTTCTTTTCTGCCAGGCTAATAATTTTCTTTAATCCTTCGGCACAGGTTTTCATACCGGTTTCATCATCTATGGCTTTGCGGTTGCCGCTAAAACAAATTAAATTTTTATATCCTGCTTTGGCTACAAGTTCTATATGTTCAGTATAATTTTTTATCAGGGTTGCATGGTATTGTTTATCATTCCATCCTTCTGTAAGGCTAATTTCGGCACCATTGCACATAGAAGAATAAATGCCATTAGCTTTTAGAATATCCCATTCTTTGGGTCCCACCAGGTCTATGGCTTTAAAGCCAATTTTTTTTACGGCTTTGCACAATACATCAAGGGCAAGATGGTTGTAGGTCCATCTGCACACAGAGTGATTGATGTTACCGTTTAGTTTCATTGATTCACTGTATGGGGTGCTGCCGGCAAGGCTTTGAGCAATGGCTCCCATACCCACCACAGATGCACCGATATTTTTAATAGCTGCTCTTCTTTGCATTTCAAAATTATTATAATGGTTTTATCACTTCTTTTTTTGTATCCTTAAAAGAAACAGCAAACAATAAGAATACAGCTGCTGCTATTGCAGATGGGATAAGCCAAATCGTTTGATAATCAAAAACTTTTTCAGAAATTTTATAGGCATCTGTTATTTTACCGGCAATGGCAAAACCAATGAGCATACCAATACCATAAGTAGCCAGTGTAATTAAACCCTGTGCTGCGCTTTTGTATTTTTCGCCTGCTTTAGAGTTGGTATAAATCTGGCCTGATACAAAAAAGAAATCGTAGCAAATACCATGTAATGCAATGCCAATAATTAACATAAAGCTCAGTTCGCCTGCATTGCCATAAGCAAAGAGTGCGTATCGTAATGCCCAGGCAAGCATACCCACTAAAATAGTTTTTTTAAATCCAAATTTTGTAAAAAATACCGGAAGCAATAATAAGAAAAGCACTTCTGATATTTGACCAATCGTCATTTTGCCTGTAGGATTTTCTACACCGATATTTGAAAGAAACGGATGCGCATTTTGATAATAGAAAGCCAAAGGAATACATATAAGAATTGATGCAATAAAAAAGACAGCAAAATTTTTATCTTTCAGCAGTTTCAATGCATCCAACCCAATTATCTGGCTGATGCTTACTTTTTCGCCGGTGCTTTTTGTTGGCGGGGTTTTGGGTAAAGCAAAACTTAACAGCCCCAGCACCATAGAAGCAATGCCAGCCATGAGAAAAGTATTTTTTAATAAACCCTTTGCCGTATTATCTGCACTATCCCAATGAAAAAGATAACTGATGAGTAAGCCGGCAACTATCCATCCGATAGTGCCCCAAACACGGATGCTGGAAAATTCTTTTTCCGGATTTTGCATTTGATTAAATGATACAGAGTTTACCAAAGCCAGTGTGGGCATGTATAAAATCATATACACTAAAACGTAAGGATAAAATACGGCAATAGCTGCAGCATTATACATTTGATACATCAGCACCGCACCTGCTATGTGTAAAAATCCCAATATTTTTTCTGCATTAATATACCTGTCTGCAATTAAACCGATAATGAACGGTGCAATAATGGCTCCCCAGGATTGTGTGGAAAATACTTCACCAATTTTTCCTCCAGACGCTGCAAGATTATTGGATAAAAATGTGCCTAAGGTAACAAACCACGATCCCCAGATAAAAAATTCCAGGAACATCATTGCGGACAGTTGTATGCGGATGGTTGATTTCATTTGTTATGAAGGGATAATATTTGGTTGCAGAAATTGTTGCTTTTTCGTACGCATATAAAAAAATAATCCTGCAAAAGCAGCTATTAAAATTACAGGAATAATTAAAGTGGTATTTATTATTTCGGGGCCTGCTGTTTTATTTGCTTCGGCTAAAGCTGCTTTCATTTGCTCTGTTGCTTCGGGGCTATTGTATAATTTTAAATCAGACCCTGCCGGAAGATGTGCAGCAATTTTATTATCGTAAACCCCTCCCATAAAAATGGTATATACCGAAACTGCAAACATACCTGCACCACCCATTAAATTTAAACCTACGGCACCGGTTTTTGGCAAATTTTCTGCAACAAAACCAAGCATGGTTGGCCAGAAATAACAAACTCCCATACCAAAAATTAATGCACCAACAAAAACCATATTACCTCCGGAATGCCCTAAGATATATAAACCCAGTGTAGCCAATATTGCAGACATTAATAATACACCCTGGGGAGCCAGGTTGTGTACAACCGGGCCTGCAAAAGCACGCCCAATAACCATTATGCCAGTTGATACGGCCAGTATAAGCAATGAATTTTGAGTAACATTATTTAATAAAACCCCAATCCACTGGCCGGTAAATAATTCTGTTATAGCAGTGCCAAACATGCAAATAATCATAAAAATAAATAGAGGACTTGCCAAGGCTTTATACATGCTGGCCGTAGATACACCGCTGGCTACTCTTTCTGTAACCGGAAATTGTTCTTTCAAGAATAACCAACCGTATAAAAAAGTAGGTATAAGCATTAATGCAACCTGTATCTGCCAGTTAATTCCCTGCTGACTTAAAAAATAAACTATAAGCGACCCAATTACTATCCCTCCTGGAAACCATAAATGAAAGTGATTTAATTTGGTGGTTTTATTATCGGAATACAATGCAGTTACTAATGGGTTACAGGCGGCTTCCACTGTTCCATTAGCAATACCAATAAGTAATGTAGAAATAAATAATGCCCAGTAAGGACTGCCAAAACTTCCTGCAAAAATAGTTAACAGAATTCCTGACAGATGAAAGATAAAAGCCATTACCAGCAACTTTTTCATACCAATAATATCTACAACCATTCCCCCTATAATTACAGCAAGA
>JAYVGA010000312.1:0-2314 GCA_043772635.1 Chitinophagaceae bacterium | reverse complement strand
GCGTGCCCGGTCGCTATGGTTTTTTACCCCCTCCAACCCTACCCTTACCTTTGGAGGTTTTGAAGGCGAAACTAAAAAAGAAATGTACGAGCAGTTGCCGCCCGGCTCATATCCGCACAGCATATATATAACAAAACATGCTGAATTTAAAGATGTAGAAAAACAATTAAATGAAAGCAAACTTCCTTATCCCTTTGCAGTAAAACCAGATGCAGGTATGATGGGGTTTATGTTTAGAAAAATAAAAAACATTAATGAATTAAAAGCTTACCATAAAATAATGCCGGCAGATTATATTATGCAGGAGCTGATAAATTACCCGCTGGAAGTAAGTGTTTTTTATTACCGTTTTCCAGGGCAATCATCCGGCACCATTACCGGCTTTATAAAAAAAGAATTTTTGCAGGTCAGGGGCGATGGAACATCTACACTTGCCATGCTGATTGATAATTATAACCGGGCAACATTCAGGCTTGATGAAGTAAAAGCAAAACATGCTGATAAACTTAACCACATCATACCAGCAGGAGAAAATTATATTTTATCCTATGCACTAAACCTTAGCCGTGGCGGCAAACTGGTAAGCCTGGAGCATGAAAAAGATGAAGCCCTGCTAAAAGTATTTGATAATATCAGCCTTTACAGCAAACATTTTTATTATGGCAGGTATGATATTAAATGTGCATCGGTAGCCGCTCTTAAACAGGGAAAAGATTTTTCTATTTTAGAATACAATGGTTGTGGGGCAGAACCTCACCATATTTATGGCAATGGCAATAACCTGCTGCAGGCATACCATATTGTGTTAAAACACTGGAAAGTATTATACAAAATATCTGTTATCAATCACCGGAAGGGCATCCCCTACTGGAGTTACACCCGGGGAAAAAAATTTTTAAACCAGGCAAAAAAACATTTTAAAATATTAAAAGCTTTAGACAATGCCACCACCATTTGAGTTGGCACACTCATTGCAAATATGTACACTACTTAAAATAAGCCCATGGTTTGTGAGGATAGTAAAATAAAAAATGAATACGAAGCTTTTATCAGGGATAAATCTTTTCCATGTATTGGAGCTAAAACATCCCTGGCTAAAAACCAGGCACATTGTATGGTAGCAGGCAATATGGCCTGCCCTGCAAGTGATGCCGCTATATTAAATTACCTGTATGGTTTTACTGACGATTATAGATTTACCGGAGGCCAGTTTCACAGTGCCGCAGTAATATTTACAGGGCCACAAATAGAAAGCGAAGAAATTTTTGAAATGCTGATGTGGCAGCGCTTGCAGGCTATTGCTAACTTAGATGCTGTAAGTTTTGGATATGATAAAAGGGTATCGGCAAATCCTGCTTCGCCGCATTTTAGTTTTAGTATTAAAGAAGAAGCTTTTTTTATTTTAGGCATGCATCCGGCAAGCAGCAGGCTGGCCAGGCGGTTTACCTACCCTGCACTTATTTTTAACCCGCATGCACAGTTTGAAGAATTAAAAGAAACCAATAAATATGAAATGATAAAACAGGTTGTGCGTAAAAGGGATATTGATTTTTCCGGTTCTGTAAATCCCATGTTAAGCGATCATGGAAAATCAACGGAAGCCCTGCAGTACAGTGGTAAAAATTACAACGGCATATTTAAATGCCCGCTAAAAATAAATCATGCAAACCAATAATATTATTGAGCCACGCAGCGGCACAGCATTTATTTTAAAAGCGGGTGAGCGTTTAATGGTAACCGATATACAGGGAGAGCAGGTAGCCGATTTAGTTTGTTATAATGCAAATGATACCCGGGAATATCTCTCCTCTGGGCGCACCATAGACTATGCGGAAACAATTTTTCTTACCAAAGGCCACCCCTTTTATTCTAACAGGAGCAATATTATGTTTGAGATGATTGAAGATACTGTGGGCAGACATGATTTTTTACTTACGCCCTGCAGTGCAGATACCTTTAGAATTATTTATGGCCACAGCCATCCGCACCAGGGCTGTTTTGGAAACTTTAGCAAAGCCCTGGAAAAATATGGCATACTGCCAGATAATATTCCCATCAGCTTTAATGTTTTTATGCATGTAACTGTAGATGCTGATACCGGCAAAATAGCTGTTCTAGCTCCCAAAAGCAAGGCAGGCGATTATATTATTATTGAAGCTAAAATGGATCTTGTAGTGGGCCTTACTGCCTGCTCTGCAGAAATGAGCAACAATTATTCTTTTAAACCAATCGGCTATAAAATTCTGTAGTAATTTTATTTATGTACTCAAAGTCTTACAAAAGAGTTGTCAACTTTTAAAAAGTTGACAACTCT
>JAYVGA010000311.1:0-2309 GCA_043772635.1 Chitinophagaceae bacterium | reverse complement strand
GCTCAGATGCGGGGGGACTTTGATGAAATTAGCGGAGCTAATATAAGCGGGTTAAAAAAAATAATGAACATGGATTTTAACAGCACACTGTTTAGTGATCTGCTGGTAAAGATGGATATAGCCAATATGGCCCACTCGCTTGAAGGCCGCAGCCCTTTTTTATGCAAAGAACTATTGGAGTATGCACCCGGTATGAACGACAGCTTTAAAATTAACGGCAGTACCACCAAGTACCTGTTGCGAACCCTTGCCGGCAAATACCTTCCGCCCGCATTAATCAATCAACCTAAGAGGGGTTTTGAGATCCCTTTAAAGAATTGGGTAGAAAATGATTTAAATGAAATTGTGCAGGATTATGTAGGGGCTGATACTGCCCTAAGCAACCAGTTGCTTAAAAAAGATTTTGTTACAGCCCTTCTCAATAACCGGGTAAAAATATCTGCCGAAAAAAGAGCTAAAATACTTTGGACGCTGATGAGCATGGAAATCTGGTATAAAAAAATATATTTGCAGTAATATCCACTATGCATGAAAAAAAATATTGCCATTATTGAGAACCATATCATCTCTACCAATACGGTAAGGCAAAAGCTTACGCTGGTACTAATGCAGAGCGGATATAATGTTACCATACTTTCTACCGGTACAGAAAAAGAACTTGCCATAGCCCGGGGCAAGGGGTTCAATGTAATTGATGTAAAAACAAGCAATACCAATCCCCTGCACGTTTTTTCTTATATGCGCAATATAAAAACTGCATTAAAGCAAACCAATGCAGATGTGTGCCTCACATTTACCATGCGCCCCGCTATTTGGGGAAACATAGTTACCCGGTCTTTAAACATACCTACCATTACCAATATTACCGGCATTGGCCCCCTGGCCGATAGCGAATCCATTCCTTATAAAGTAGCAAGATCTCTTTACAGGTTTGTTTTAAAAAAAACAGCCAAGGTTTTTTTTCAAAATAATGACGACAGAAATGTTTTTTTGCAAAAGAAATTTGTTAAGGAGGACAGAACAGAAATCATTCCGGGTTCTGGGGTAGATTATGAATATTTTCAACCCCTGCCCAAAAAAAGAAACGATGAAAAATTTGTTTTTTTGTTCATCAGCAGGCTCATAAAAGATAAAGGAATTCTGGAATATGTAGAGGCTGCCAAAAAATTAAAGGAACAGCTTATAAATGCAGAATTTCAGGTACTGGGGCCATACTATTCTCAAAATTTAAAAGAAAATATTATTACCGAAAAACAGATAGTACAATGGGTAGAGCAGGGAGTGGTAAACTACCTGGGAGCTGCAGGAGATGTGCGCCCGTTTATTGCCGAGGCAGATTGTATAGTGCTGCCCTCTTACCGGGAAGGCATGAGTAATGTATTGCTGGAGGCCGGCAGTATGCAGAAGCCCTGCATAACCACAGATACTACAGGATGCAAGGATATAGTGGTAGATGGAGTTACAGGTTATTTATGCCGTGTAAAAGATGCCGCCGACCTGGATCTTAAAATGAATGCCATGGCAAAGCTTGGCGAAGAAGAAAGAAAATTAATGGGCATTAATGCAAGAGAAATTATAAAAACAAAATTTGCCAAACAGATTGTTATTGATGCTTACCTGCAGGCTATTGAAGCTGTAATAAAAAAATAAATCTTCACTGGTTATTCTTTTAGCAACTGGGGTGCTGCCGGGATACAGTATTTTTACTTAACAACATAACCAAAACTGGTGTGCCTGCAAAACCAATAGTAGTTAAAACTTCAAAGGCAGTTTATTTACCCGGTCTCAATGGATTGAGAGCCCTGGCAGCCATTGCAGTAGTTGTTTCTCATATTACACTTGGTTTAAATGAATTTGGACTAAATAATAAAATTTTTGGAACAGATGGCAACGGCAATGCTAAAGGCCTGGACCTGGCTGGAAATGGAGTAACTATTTTTTTTACTTTAAGTGGATTTCTTATTACTTTTTTGCTTTTAAAAGAAAAAGAAATAAGCCCATTAAAAATAAAGGCATTTTATATAAGAAGGCTTTTAAGAATATGGCCTTTGTATTACTTATATTTTTTTGCAAGCCTGCTCACCCTTTTTATATTCAGTATCAGTTATCCCGCATCATCCCTTCCGTTTTATATTTTCCTGGCGGCAAATGTTCCATTCATTATTGAAAAAACGATTCCATTTCTTGCCCATTACTGGTCGTTGGGAGTAGAAGAACAGTTTTATTTATTTTTTCCTCAATTGGCTAAACTCTCCAACAGGCGACTATTAAAAACTTCCTGTATTCTTATTTTAATTTTCATATTGCTA
>JAYVGA010000310.1:0-5425 GCA_043772635.1 Chitinophagaceae bacterium | reverse complement strand
CGATGGTATAGTAAGATTTCCAAAACGGGTCATCTGCACTTCCATCTGCACTTTAAAATCATACACAGCCGCATCATAGCTCAGTGAATATGTTCTGGCAACTACTTCAAAAGTTTTATCATCAAACCAGGTGGTCATTTCATCTACAATTACGCCATCTGTTTTGCCGGCTTTTACCGTTTGTTTAAAAATGTAGCAGGATGTGTTGTTATACAAATCCATATCTATACTCATGTCGTATTTATCTGCCATATCATCATCATAGATGGCTGTTTTATTACTCATAAAAGGCAGGCCATTTATCTTTTTACCGGGGTTAAAAAAAAGCATTTTTAATTGTTCCTTATGTTTCTCCATCCCCTGTTTACCCGCAGTAGAAAACTCCCTGCCGGCTACAATATTATCTTCGTTACATACAAGGCCATTGGTAAAAAATAAGGAGGCATACATTTGCGCAGTGTAATAATTATACTGCCTGTCATCGGTATAAAAATCGCCGGTAGCTGTTTCTTCCAGCACCTGCATACTGCGGCAATTGTTTGTGCGCACCTGCTTTGTTTTGCTGAAAAGAGAGGCGTTTAATCCTCCTTTTTTATCCAGCATACGGATATCATTTATGGCAGTAAAACCAATGACATGCAGATTGCGGAAGGCTTTATAATAACTGCTGTCGTTTTTTATTTTATTGATAAAGCCAGGCACATTCAGGTTTCTATCCACCACTACATCACTGAGTGTAATTACTTTTTTGCCGGCAAACACGGTATCATCCTGGGCAATGCTTTGCAGGCTTATCAGTATAAAAAAAACAGGCAGGAAAATATTTTTCATTAGTGCAAAGTAATTGCAAAATAATTATAATGAAATGATAAAGGCTGATGGCTGACTTTTTTATGAGGTGCTAAAAAAATATCTTTCAGTTGTAGGTCAAAAAAATAATATTTCTAACTTAATGTATACAGGATCTTAGTAGCAGCAGAAAACAAAGTCTTACAGGGTTTTAACCTTATTAGCTTCTTTTGTTTCAAAAGTCGTCATCAGCCTGTAATTCACAATTTAAAATAAGGGAATAAGGTGATTGGTTTTAAGTTTGCCATTTTGTAGTAAGGTTAAAACCTATTATGGTTGGTGCAAACTAAATCCTGGGCAGCTGTAATAAAATAGTCGGTTAGCTTCTAAATATTTTGTGTTGTAAATGATCACCTAACCTAAAAAACAATGAACCATTATTTAGGAAACAACATGCGGTAATCTACTTTTACTTTTCCTTTGCTAATATCGTTAAGCTTGCCTTTCATTAATGTACGCTTCAGGGGCTTTATATAATCTATAAATAATTTTCCTTCTGTGTGATCATATTCGTGCAGGATAATTCTTGCTGTAACACCGATAAATGTTTGCGTATGCTGCACAAAATTTTCATCCATAAACTGCAGGGTAACGGTTTCTTTGCGCAGGATATCTTCTCTTATTTTAGGAATGCTGAGGCAGCCTTCATTATAACTCCATTCGTTTCCGCCCAGCTCTTTTATATGTGCATTTATAAAAACGCCTTTAAAACCTGGTGCATCCTGAAATTCATCTTTTTCATTTTCTTCCTGGTTTTCAAAAATCTGCTGGCTGTCTATTATAAACAGGCGTATATCTTTATTAACCTGTGGTGCAGCCAGACCCACGCCATTGCTGTTATACAATGTTTCCCACATATCGGCCAGCAATTTTTCAAGGCCGGGGTAACTGGCATCAATATCATGACTAATCTTTCTTAAAATGGGCGAACCGTATGCAACTATTGGTAAAATCATGCTTATTTCTGAAATTTTATCACCTCTATTCCTTTTATTTTTAATAAAAGAGTATCGGCAGTTATTAATGGAAGCTGCATAAACTGCGCTGTAGAAGCAATGAGAGCATCTGGCAATTTACATTTGTAATTTAGGCGAATTTGAATTGCGAGGTCACATATTGCAGGGGAAGAATGGATAATTTGTTTTGTGTTCAAAAAATCTTTTGCTATAATTCTTTGAATTTTGGAATAGCCGGGATTTGACAATATTTCAATATAACTTATGGCAGAAATAATAAATTCTTCATTTTTAATTATCTTACCAGCAGCAGAATTTCCTTCAAAAAAATAAACTAAAATATTTGTGTCAAGTATATAATTATTCATCCCTCAATTTTCTTTGATATGCTACGCCATCCCCAAATATCTTCAATTTCCCAAATAATTTTTCAAACCATTCATCTTTTGTCAATGGCTTTTTTAATTTTGGTTTTTGCAGAGTCTTTTTAGTTTTCTGTTTTTCCATGCTTCAAAATTAAATAATTTTTGCTAAATACGCTCCATATACTCCTGCAGCATAATGGTGGCAGCTATTTCATCTACCAGCTTTTTATCTCTCCGGTCTTTTTTTTTCAGGCCCATTTGCAGCATGGCATCTTTGGCCATTTTGGATGTATATCGCTCATCCACCGTTTTAACGGGTATCAAAGGAAATTCTTTCTTCAAACGTTTAATGGCGGCCTCTGCAAGTGGGGTGCCATGGGTATCAGAATCGTCAAGGTTTTTAGGGAGTCCGATAATGATGAGCTCTACAGATTCCTGCAGAAAATATTTTTTTAAAAATGGAATAAGTTCATGAGATGCAATAGTGGTAAGACCGGTGGCAATGATCTGCATAGGATCGGTAACGGCTATACCGGTGCGTTTTCCTCCGTAATCTATTGATAGAATTCTTGCCATAAAGCCCCTCCTAACCTCCCCAAAGGGGAGGAACTATTGTGTTTTATTAAAAAATAAATCCAATAATACAAATATTGCAAATACAACAGAAGCAATTCCATTAGCGGTCATAAATGCAATGTTTACTTTGCGAAGATCATTGGGTTTTACAATAGAGTGCTGGTAAATCAGCATTCCGGTAAACACAACAATGCCTGCCCAATACCAGTAACCAAATTTACCATAGAGGCCTGCATATATTACACAAATAGCTGATAGCACATGCAGCAACTCTGATACTCTTAAAGCTTTTTTTTTGCCCAGCATAGATGGGATTGAATGCAACTGATTGGCTCTGTCAAATTCTTCATCCTGCAATGCATAAATAATATCGAAACCACTTACCCAAAAAAGTACGGTAAATGAAAACAATAAAGGCAGCCAGTCAAATTTTCCGGTTACGGCCAGGTAGGCACCAATGGGTGCCAGGCTAAGGCCAAGTCCCAGTACCAGGTGACAGAGTGCTGTAAACCTTTTGGTATAACTGTAAAATAAAATTACAAACAAAGCCACCGGCGATAAATAAAAACAGATTGAGTTGATGAAGTAAGTGCACACAATAAACAACAGGCAATTGACAATGGTAAATGCTAATGCATTTTTTTCTGTAATAATTCCTGCAGGTATTTCCCTTATAGCAGTACGTGGATTTTTAGCATCAAACTTTCTATCCAGAAAACGATTAAAAGCCATGGCCGCAGAGCGGGCAAATATCATGCAGAGGAGAACTAAAACGAAAAGAATTATTAGATTTTTATATGGAATAACCCAGGTAAATTTACTAGATGCAAATTCTCCCTGATCTTTTAATAACCCGGAAACTACTTGATTCCTAAATACTAATATTCCTAAAAAAAATCCAATCAATGCAAACGGCATAGCAAAAATGGTATGCGAAAATTTTATAAGAGAGAGATAGTTTTTTACTTTAGTCATGAAGCCAAATGTTCAATAATCAATATTCAATTTTCAATTTTCAAATGGAGCTACAAATTCGCAGAGACCCAATTCCCCCTTTAGGGGGCCAGGGGGCTTATTCTTGTTCTCACAATCTCCCACAACACCACCCCTGCGGCCGTAGCAATATTTAAGGAATGCTTCATACCCAGTTGAGGAATTTCTATGCATCCATCAGCTTTTGCAATAGTATCCTGCTCTACACCTGAAACCTCATTGCCAAAAATAACCGCTATTTTTTCATCGGCATCAAAAACAATTTTTTCTAATGATAAACTGTTTACCACCTGCTCTACTGCATATACTTTATATCCATTTTTTTTTAACTCTTCAATGGCTTCGCGGGCATTTATAAAATGTTTCCAGCTTACACTGTCTTCTGCACCCAGCGCTGTTTTTTTTATTTCTTTATGAGGAGGAATGCAGGTGTAACCCGTTAAATAAATACCCTCTAGTAAAAATGCATCGGCGGTTCTAAACACACTGCCTACATTGTATGCACTGCGTATGTTTTCCAGCACAGCTATCACCGGTGTTTTTTGCGAACGCTTAAACTCTTCCACAGTTTTACGGTTCAGTTCATCCATACTTAACTTCTGCATAGTAAAAGGTTTGAGGGGTTTCAAAGGTTTAAGAGGTTTAAGAGGTTTCAAAAGTTGAGGAGGTTCAACGTTTGGAACATTTCAAACCTTTGGAACCCTTGAAACCTGCTTAGGAAACCTGCTTTTCCAATACCACTGCTCCCACTCCAGCTTTTGTATCTGCATACCATTTGGCAGCCTGAACAAAATGTACAAATAAAGGATGAGGGTTTTCTACCGTGCTCTTTAATTCCGGATGATATTGTACGCCAATAAAAAAAGGGTGATTGGCCAGCTCTACAATTTCTACCAAACCAGATTCTGGATTTTTACCACTGGGTATCATGCCTGCATTTTCAAAATCGGCCAGGTAATTATTATTAAATTCCCAGCGGTGGCGGTGGCGCTCACTTATTTCTGTGCTGCCATAAATTTTATTGGCCAGGCTTCCTTCCATAATACTGCAGGGGTATGCCCCCAGCCTCATGGTGCCGCCTTTCTTTTTAATTTTTTTCTGCTCTTCCATTAAGGCTATTACCGGGTGGTGGGTATGTGCATCCATTTCGGTAGAGTGTGCCGCAGGCCAGCCAAGCACATTTCTTGCATATTCAATTACGGCCATCTGCATACCCAGGCAGATACCAAAAAAAGGCATCCTGTTTTCTCTTGCATATTTAACTGCCAGTATTTTTCCTTCTACACCTCTTGCACCAAAACCCGGTGCCACCAGTAAACCATCCAGCTCGCTTAATTTATCTGCTACATTTTCTTCGGTAATAAATTCGCTGTGAATATTTACAATCTGCACCTTGCACTGGTTTACTGCACCAGAATGTATAAATGCTTCCAGTATAGACTTGTAAGCATCCTGCAGTTCTATATATTTACCAATAAGGCCAATTTTTACCCGGCTTTTTGGATGATTGAGTTTATCTAAAAATCCTCTCCATTTGCTAAGCTCCGGTGCTGAGTACCCGTTTATCATTAATTTTTTTAACACAATTACATCCAGGCCTTCCTGCAGCATTTTTAGCGGCACTTCATAAATAGTTCCTGCATCAATAGCTTCTATTACTGCCTTTGGCTTTACGTTACAAAACAG
>JAYVGA010000309.1:0-13450 GCA_043772635.1 Chitinophagaceae bacterium | reverse complement strand
TTGATGAAAAATATACCAGTATTGATGAAGCCATAAATGCTGCCATGCATTATAAAAAAGAGGGAACAGGAAAAAGTATTGCTGTATTGTGCAATGCCGTTCACCTTTTAAACAGGTTGATACAGCGGGATATTATTCCTGATACACTTACCGATCAAACCAGTGCCCACGATCCGCTTTTCGGTTATATACCACATACGCTTACCAATGAAGAGGCAAATGTATTAAGAGAAAAAAATCCGGAAGAATACAATGAACGCAGTTACAAAAGTATGTACCTGCATGTACAACTTATGTTACAACTTATGGATAAGGGAGCCATCACTTTTGATTATGGAAACAACATCCGGGCACGTGCACAGGAGTACGAAGTCAGCAGTCAGGAGTCAAAGGTCAGGAGTCAGGAGTCAGGGGTCAGCAGTCAGCAGTCAGGAGTCAGGAGTCAGGAGGGAAACAACTCTGAACTCTTAACTCAAAACTTTAAACTCAACCGTTGCTTCGATTTCCCTGGCTTCGTACCCGCCTACATCCGCCCTTTGTTCTGCGAAGGTAAGGGCCCGTTTCGCTGGGCAGCACTAAGCGGAGATCCGCAGGATATTGCCGTAACAGACGAACTCATACAAAGCATGTTTCCACAAAATACCGGCATGCTGCGCTGGATGAAAATGGCACAGGAAAAAATTGCTTTCCAGGGATTGCCTGCACGCATCTGCTGGCTTGGCCAGGGCGAAAGAGAAAAGGCAGGCCTGGCTTTTAATGAACTGGTAAGAACCGGCAAAGTAAAAGCGCCCATTGTAATTGGCAGAGATCACCTGGATACAGGAAGCGTTGCCTCGCCCAACAGGGAAACAGAAGCCATGCTGGATGGCAGCGATGCCGTGGCCGACTGGCCCATTTTAAATGCACTGGTAAATACTGCCGGCGGTGCAAGTTGGGTAAGCCTGCATCATGGTGGTGGTGTGGGCATGGGCTACAGCATACATGCAGGTATGGTTATAGTGGCCGATGGTACAGATGATGCAGCCTTACGCTTAAGCCGTGTGCTGCGCAATGATCCCGGCATGGGCGTGATAAGGCATGCAGATGCAGGGTATGATTTGGCAAAGGAGACTTTGAAAAATAATGGGTTGGATTTTAAAGAAAGGTTGAAATGAACTTTCAATTCGGCAAAAAAATCTGTTGGAACACGAGCCATTTACAGAAAATGAAAAGAGAATAAGCAACAAAAGTCTTACCTCTAAAACCGCAGCCAATTAATTTTTCCATATTAAAAAAAAGGCCATGAAAAATTTTAATTTATTTCTTTTCTTCCGCAATTTATACCAACGCATTTTTGTACCCGGCCAAAAAAAAGATTCCTTCGCACAGCTTATTAAAATAACGGATGCAGATAAACAGTTAACCCTTAATGATGAGGTTAAAAACAAACTGGCTGAACTAATTCCTTCCCGGCAGGAACAGCCTGCTGTAAATAAGGGCTCCCTGCAATTGCTTTTAAACAATGCAGATAAAAAACTAAATTACGATACCGGTCGTTGGCTGGCTGCTCAGCAACAGCAGGATCTTTACCGGGTTGATCTCTCACTTGTGGTAAGTAAATACATCGGCGAAACAGAAAAAAACCTGGCCCAGGTTTTCAGCGTTGCCCAGGATAAAAACTGGATATTATTTTTTGATGAAGCAGATGCACTCTTTGGCAAACGCACCGATGTAAAGGATGCACACGACAGGTATGCCAACCTGGAAACAGCTTATTTTTTAGAACGAATTGAGCAATTCCCTGGCATTGTTTTGATAAATTGTGATACAGACGACTGCTTAAAAAAATGGCAGTTAGAAGGATTTAAAACAATGAGTTAAAAAAAATGCAAACCGGTAAATAAATTAAAATGACCAATAATTCCACACAAAAACTTCAGCTCATCATTACCGGTGCCACGGGTATGGTAGGCGAGGGCGTACTGCACGAAGCCCTTCAAAGCGATGCTGTAGAAAAAGTACTCGTCATTAACCGCAAGCCCTGCGGTATGATGCATGAAAAACTCACTGAAATTATTCATACAGATTTTTTTAACCTGGCTCCCATAGCAGACAGACTGAGTAATTACAACGCCTGCTTTTTTTGCCTCGGCGTATCATCTGTGGGTATGAAAGAACCGGAATTTTACCGCTTCACTTATACGCTTACCATGCATGCTGCAGAACTGTTGTGCAAATTAAACCCTCAAATGACTTTTTGTTATATCTCCGGTGCCGGCACAGACGGCAGCGAAAAAGGACGGCAGATGTGGGCAAGGGTAAAAGGCAAAACAGAAAACGATTTGATGCGCCTGCCTTTTAAACAGGTATACAATTTTCGTCCCGGAGTTTTGCAACCTACAAAGGGTTTAAAAAATACGCTTAAATTTTATCATTGGCTGGGCTGGTTAATACCCATTGTAAAATTGCTGGCACCAAAATATATTTCTTCCTTAAAAGAATTGGGGCAGGCCATGATAATTGCTGCCACAAAAGGTTACGAAAAACAGGTGCTGGAAGTGAGGGATATAAAGGCTGCGGTAAAAAATAATTAATAAAAAGAGGAATTGTTGTTATTTAGAATTTTAAACCTGTAGTTAAAAACTTTTTTTCAAATATTTTTACCATGCATAGTATTTATATTATTCTTATCGCTGGGGTAATTATACTTGCAGTAGTATTTACTTTTATCATTAAGCAAAATGCTGTTTTAATGAAGCATGATAAAACAAAAGGTTTTACTTCTTACAATCAAAAAAAAGAAACTCCTGCAGCCATAATTAAATACTGGGCAGAAACTACAGAGCGAACTGCAGCTGTAAAACACATTGTATATCTTGATTACTTCTTAATGATTGTGTATGGCTGCTTAGTTGCTTATGCACTTTATTTTTTTGGCCAGCATCAAACCAGGAACTGGCTCCGCTATTTTTTTTGGTTTGGGATATTACTGATTATAGCAGGAGTGGTTTGTGATGCCATACAGGACAGGGCCATTTTACAGCATCTTACAAAAAACACGGTAACAGATTTTAGAAATCTTACTAAACCGAAATTTACCTGTATAATAATTTCTGTTTTAATTCTGATTACAGGAATAATATATTATCAAAAGGATTTGCAATAAACCATTTTATTTTTGCCGGAAAATTATTTTTGTGCATGCTTATGCAAGATTCAAAGCACGGGCTTTAGCAACTCCTATTATGCGGTTCAGCATCAGGTAATATTCAATTTCGTTTTTTTCTTCTAAGGATAATTGCTTTTGCTTTTGTTTATCCAACAATACATCAAAACGATTCTGATTAGCTTCACAAGGGTTAAAAGCAATAACTTTTTCGGGATTCATTGTTGCCATAAAATTTGCAACCTCATCGTAAACTGTGTGAATCATGGTTAAAAAATTAGTTACTAAATTTATCTCTTTTATCAACTTAAATTCAAATAATAAGAATTAGTGCGTGCATTTCAAATTGTCGCACAGGGTTGACAACTTTTGTAATTAAATTCAATGCCAGTATTCTTTCCAAAAGTTGTCAACCCTTTTTATGTGGCAATTTGAAATGCACCCGAATTAGCCACCAGCTTTCCATTTAAAAACTTAATTGTAAGTTTAGCCTGTCTAAATAAACAACAGCATGAAAAAATTATTTTTACTTTTTTTACTCCTCCCTTTATATGCCTTAACCCAAACCCTTCCCGGCATAGAAGAAAAAACAAAAAACCTTAGCCGCCAGCAGGGCTTTATTAATTTTTACTGGGATGAAAATGCAGGAAAAATTTACCTGGAAATTAATCAGCTTGATTCAGAAATATTATACCAAACATCTTTGCCCGCCGGCCTAGGCTCCAATGATATAGGGCTGGACCGTGGCCTGCTGGGCAACACCGCCATTATAAAATTTACCAGGGTAGGTAATAAAATTTTAATGGTACAGCCTAATTATGATTACCGTGCCATAACAAATGATGCCGCAGAAAAAAAAGCAGTAGAACAATCATTTGCACAATCTACCCTCTGGGGCTTTACTGCAGAAGCCGCCACAGGCAAAGCTGTGCTGGTAGATGCTACCGCATTTTTTATGAGAGATGCCATGCAGGTAACCAACCGGCTAACCAATAGTAAGCAGGGTTCTTACAGCATTGATGCATCCCGCAGTGCCATGTATTTAGCAAGAACAAAAAACTTTCCGCAAAACACGGAGTTTGAAACCAGTATAACATTTACCACAAAAGATGCAAGGCCCGGCAGCATAGTAAGTTCTGTAGCACCGGTGGCAGATGCCATTACTTTACGCATACACCATTCTTTTGTGCAGTTGCCGGATGATAATTATAAGCCAAGGGTTTTTGACCCACGCTCTGGTTTTATACCGATCAGTTATTTTGATTACAGTACACCCGTAACCGAGCCCATTAATAAATTATTTATCATCCGCCACAGGTTGCAAAAAAAAGATGCCACGGCAGCAAAAAGCGAAGCCGTAAAACCTATTGTTTATTATCTGGATAATGGCACACCCGAACCCATACGCAGTGCATTAATGCAGGGTGCACAATGGTGGAACCAGGCTTTTGAAGCAGCCGGGTACATCAATGCCTTCCAGGTGAAAATATTACCTGCCGATGCCGACCCGATGGATGTGCGCTACAACATGATAAACTGGGTACACCGCAGCACACGGGGCTGGAGCTATGGTGCATCGGTAACAGACCCACGCACCGGCGAAATTATTAAAGGCCATGTAACGCTGGGATCGTTAAGAGTGCGGCAGGATTATTTAATTGCACAGGGTCTGCTGGCGCCTTTTGAAAACGGCATACCGGCAGATAATAAAATGCTTGCCATGGCACTGCAGCGCCTGCGCCAACTGGCCGCACACGAAGTGGGCCACACACTCGGCCTCATGCACAACTATATTGCCAGCACACAGGGCCGTGCAAGTGTAATGGATTATCCCAGCCCGGTAGTACAGATAAATAAAGAAGGTAATCTTGATTTGAGTGATGCTTACACAAACGAAATTGGCGATTGGGATAAAGTTTCCATAGCATATGGTTACTCCGATTTTTCTGCAGCCGGCAATGAAGCAGCAGCGTTAAATAATATCATTACCGATGCAGCAAAAAAAGGCCTCACATTTATTTCCGACCGGGATGCCCGTGACCCCGCCGGCCTGCATCCCGCCGCACATTTATGGGACCAGGGAAAAGATGCCGTAAGCGGCCTGCGGCAGGTAATGAAAATAAGAGAAAAAGCCCTTGCACAATTTGGCGAAAACAATATTGTAAATGGCACGCCCATGGCCATGCTGGAAGATGTGCTGGTGCCCATTTACCTGTATCACCGCTACCAGGTAGAAGCGGTAACAAAAATGGTGGGTGGCTTAAATTATTCTTATGCCATAAAAGGAGAGGGGCAACTCACCACAGCGCATCTTACAAAACCAGAACAGCTGCTTGCATTAAATGCCGTGGCAGATTGTATAGACCCCGCCTTTCTTGCGCTGCCCCAAAAAATTATACAGCTCATACCGCCACGCCCTGCCGGTTACGAATACACGAAAGAATTATTTAACCGCCGCACCGGCCTTGCCTTTGATGCATTGGCCGCCGCAGA
Source organism: Chitinophagaceae bacterium (assembly GCA_043772635.1). Taxonomy (GTDB): domain Bacteria; phylum Bacteroidota; class Bacteroidia; order Chitinophagales; family Chitinophagaceae; genus Ferruginibacter. The sequence goes on along the minus strand of JAYVGA010000309.1, from coordinate 7,812 downwards.
AACGGCGGCAGATTTCCCCCTCTCGTTTTTATTTAACCCTGCCCGCCTTAACAGGATGGTACAAAACCAGGCTATGTACAATGGCCTGGGTGTAGATGAAATGATAAATGTGTTGATGAATAAAACCTGGCTTGCTCCCCGCTTAAAAGCCCTGCCCGGCCTCATACTGCAGCAAAACGAACAGTTGCTGCTCACTTATTTGCTCAGCGTTTCTTTAAATGATGATCTGTCTTTTGCCGCCCATGCCGCCATTACAAAAGCCATTAACGATATTGAAAAACTTGCCCGCAAACAATTGCTTACACCCAATGCTGCACAGGGATATTTATTGCTCACGCTGGACAGAATAAAAAACCGGCAGGATGCTAAACCTTATGTGCCCGAACAAATGCCACCAGGTGCACCAATTGGATGTGGGGAGGAGTAATGTTTTTATTTTTTGATGATACCAGCGGTTGTTTTTCATGGGGGCATCGTTGCGTCGCAAACCTTTCATCGGCATACCTATGGGGGGCTTTTATTGATGACGAAAATTTTTCGACGTTTTTCTTGCTCCAGCGGAACATTTTGTGGGTAGCTATTTCATAGAAGTGTTCATTTCGTTCCAGGGGAAAGTTTTGTGCTACCGTATCATGTTTGATGAATTATTTTAAATATTTAATTGAAATAAATTCACAATAACAATTTTTTTCTAACCCCTCCGAATGAGCGCAATGCGTTCCTCTTGAACGCTTGTACAACTCTTTGATAATTTTCTACCCACAAAATGTTTCGCTGGAACAGTGTGGAAAATCTATATTTCAATTCATCTTTTTCTTTAACCCGAATGAGCACCATTAATTCTTCCGCATACTTTTACCACACTCACTTTATTTGCCGTGGGCTAATCTTTTGACCAACGCAGAACCGCCCACTAAAAAGTTTCATTTATCTTATTAATAAAAAAAGATTTGTTGCTTTCAAACCCCACCATACCATTCTAAAGCTTTTATGAAAACCAGCATGGAAGAGCAGTTGTTTGATAAAGACACAAACATTTAGCTAAGAAAACTTTTAAATATCTGCTATAAGTTTTAAATTTATACTTCCTGTAAAAAAACCACAGCCTGCCTCCCCTTTTACAATCATTGATTTAAATTCTTATTCAGTGATGAAACAAAAATCTTTTTTGCTTCAGCAATCGCATCGCATACTAAAGAGATGTAATCTGCTGCTGCTCCTATCGCTTTTTTTATTACCCATTTTAATTAATGCGCAGGAAAGCACATTAAAAACGTACCGGAATATAAATGGTAAATATGGGTTTAAAAACCAGGCAAATAAAACTATTGTTGAAGCTACCTACGATATTGCCTATGATTTTAGTGATGGACTGGCTGCCGTTGTTATGGATAAAAAAATTGGTTATATTGATACAGCCGGCAAGCTGGTTATTCCCATACAATACCAGGGCGGAGATCATTTTAAAGAAAATATGGCAAGGGTGCAATTGGATAGTAAGTGGGGTTTCATTAATAAAACCGGCAAACAAATAATTCCCTTCATTTACCAGAGTGCAGACCGTTTTTATGCTGGAACAGCAAGAGCGAAACTAAATGACAAATGGGGTTTCATTGATAAAACAGGTAAAGAAATTATCCCGTTTAAATACCAGGATGAAGATACAGCGAGTGAAGGTTTGATAAGAGTAAAACTGGATAGTAACTGGGGCTTCATTGATAAAACAGGTAAAGAAATTATTGCATTTAAATACCAGCTAACAGGGAATTTTAAAGAAGGCCTTGCATGGGCTGCACTCCATAATAAATATGGTTTTATTGATAAAACAGGCAAGGAAATTATTCCGTTTAAATACCAATCGGTAGATAACATCAGCGAAGATATGTTACGGGTTAAGCTAAATAACAAGTGGGGCTTTATTATAAAACAGGAATAGAAATAACACAAATAAAATATGAGGAAGCTGGAAATTTTAAAGAAGGTATGGCGTGGGTAAGGCTGGATAGTAACTATGGATACATTGATAAAACCGGTAAAGTTGTAGCGGCAATAAAATACAATACCATTTACACTTTTACCGAAGGTTTTGCAAAAGTGAGCGTTGATAAAAAATGGGGCTTTATTGATAAAACAGGAAAAGAAATTGTTGCCCCGGTATATGCTGAAGTTAGAGATTATAAAAATGGAATGGCTGCAGTTAAACTGCCAGCGGGTAAATGGGGTTTTGTAGATAAGAGTGGTAAAGAAACAGTACCCGCAACTTACGAGGCGGTAAAAGATTTTATGGGCGCAGCAGCGGAAGTAAAACGGGATGGCAAGTATGGCAGAGTAGATAAAAAGGGCAAAGAAATACTGGAAACAAAATATGAGTCTCCTTTTTATTTTAGAAAAGGCAAGGCACTGGTTCAATCGGGTACTAAATGGGGTTATGTGAGTGAAGAAGGCAGTGCAATCATACCGGTACAGTATGATGATATAAAAGATTTATTTTATGACCACCTGTTCAGCGTTAAGCTCCATAATAAATATGGCGTTTTGGATACAGCAGGTAAAACCGTAATACCGGTTAAATATGATGAGATCATTAATTTTTCTTACGGCCAGCTGGTTAGGGTAAAGCTGGATAATAAATATGGTGTTTTGGATATAACAGGTAAAGAGGTAATGCCGGTTAAATACCAATTGCTACCTGTTTTTTCTGGTAACAGAAGGCCGGTTAAATTAAATAATAAATGGGACTGATGGATAAAAAATGCAAAACCATAACGGCAATAAAATATGATGAGATTGGCGCAGTGAGCGAAGATTTATGGGAAACAAAACAAGCTGATAAATGGGGCTTCCTTGATTCAACGGGCAAAGAGGTAATTCCTTTTATCTACGACAAAATTGGAGCATTTGATTTTGAAGACGGCAGCTTTAATGGTTTTAATGATGGACTTGCCATGGTAAAACTAAACGGCAAATGGGGTGTGATTGATAAAGCAGGCAAAGAAGTAATACCATTGCAATACGAAAGTTTTTCAAATGCTAACAATTATGATGAACCAAATAAATTTATTGCAAGGCTTAACGATGAATGGTATTATTTTGATGATAAATGTAAGCTGGTAAAAACAACAAAAGCCACTATAAAACTTACAACTAAACCAGCAACAACCAGGGATACATTAACTGCTGTACTATTGCCCCCGGTGCCAATGAAAGGAACGGTTGATGCCTCCAGGATTTTTCAGGTACTGCCGCTCCGCCTGCACCTACTAATAATAACTTTTGGCGGGTTGATGCTGATGCCCTGGAAATATATGTGGAACTTACAAAAGCAAAAGCCCGTTTAAAAATGTTCAGGAAAAATGATACACAAAAAAATTTACCTGCCCTTTTAATAGAAACGAATGTGGGTGACGAAATTTATAAAACTTATTATCCTGCAGAAGTAAAAGAACTATGGAAAATAAATAATGCACCAACCACCACTCCAAAAACAATTAACAATTATTAATCCTGTTTCATCTTCTCCTCATACTCCTTTTCCAAATCTTTTATTGCCGCATCATAACCGGCCTGGTCTGTAAAAGCAGCAGGATTATAAGCATCACCGGGCAAATGTTTGCTGTGCATTTCAAACTGGCTGGCATGCGAAGCCAGCCATATATCAAATGAAATATTTTTCATAGTCTTTAAAGTATAAGCATAATCGGCAGCTACTTCAGGATAACCTGTCATATCTGCAAACGGCTTATCTGTAACAATAGTAGGCATGTTTGCAATAAGCACTTTATAAGATCGCTTCTCATCCGTTACCGTAAATAAAAAACTGCTGGAGCCTTTTGTGTGGCCGGGATGATTCAGCATTACCAATTGCATATTGCCCAGTGCAATGGTGTCTCCATCCTTCAATAAACGATCAGGGGTTACTGGTGCAAAACTGCTGCCCTTTCCGCCCAGTGCATAATCACTGCTGCCGCCATCTTTTAAAACTCCCGCTTCTTTTTCATTCACCATCAGTTGTGCACCGGTTTTATTTTTAATAAAAGCCATCGCACCCATATGGTCGTAATGTGCCTGGGTGTTTAATAATATTTTGATATCAGAAAATTTAAAGCCCAATATTTTAATGTTATTTTTTATTTGCTTGGCAGAAGCTGCCAACCCGGTATTGATTAATATATTTCCCTGTGGGGTGGTAATAAGGTAACAGGCAAGGTCGTACGTGCCCACATAATACAGGTTGCCTGCAATACGGAATGGCTGGTAGGGCTTTGCCCAATCCGGGCTCATGGCTAGGCTCTTTTACTTTTTGTGCTGCGGCTGGTAATGCTGATAATAATACAATAACAGCAATTGCTATTTTTTTTAATAAAGTGTTGATCATGTGTTTATGATGAAATGAAAATGAATGTTCAAATATATCGGGTTTTTTGGAGATTGGAAAAGGGTAAGAGTAGGTAACTGTATTCAATACCTGCCATTAATAATGTTGTATACAAGTATCCTAAATAGTTTTTAAATTAAAAATGCCTCTGTAAAAACCAGAACATTTTTATTTTCCTCATTGCTTATTTGAAGTTGTTTAGTTAAGGATTTGAATTGCCACGCCTTTCAAGGCGATGAAAATAGAAATAAGAGACTGGGCTTTAGCCCAAATAATGGTTTGGCTAAAGCCAATAAAACTAATAAGTATTCCTAATCCACGCCTTCAAGGCCGCCTTATCCAAATGGGCAGGGGCGTGGCAATTGAAATAGCAGTACTTAGGCAAACCCATTGATTGCCCATATATTAATTCTTGGCGGGCATCAATCTTATTAATGACGGTAAACCTTTATAGCACACCTGCACAGGTAAATTTATTTTGTTATGCGCTTTAATTTTTAAAACATGATTGCCTGCATGCTGCAACAAAGTTTCAATTATATAAATATTTATTTTATGTAATACCGGAGGTGGGTGATTTCGCATTAATAAAGAAAATCAAATCTTATATTAAGCTTAATATAGGGTGATAGGTGTTTACTACAATAATAGTAGTTACTTTACGTTATTTTAAAATTAAAACCAATATCTTATATGAAAAAAAGGTTTATTTATTTAACCCTGTTGTTTATAGCATTTATTTCATTCTCTTCTACTACTGTAAAATCTCAGTCATCGGGGTTTATTACCAGGCCGGCAACCCTTGCTGCAGGCAGATTGATATTAGACCCCAATAGTGATGGATACACTTCCTTAACAAGTGCAGGATTTGGAAACGATGATGTATCTAATGCTGAGATAATGTTTAAAGGAATCAGAGCTTATTCCATTGAGCCATTTGGAGATCTTCGTCGTGGTCCCAATCATAATTATTCTGATTTTGTTCCTGATGCTTCCGGTAACGGCGTATATCATCATTTTTCTGCTGCAAATAATCTTTTGTTCAGGATGCGCATGGGTTCTATTATGCCGGGCTCCAAAGGTTACAGTATTTTAATGGATACCGATGGTAAATTTGGAGCAAGTGGTTCAAATGCCGATCCCAATTTTATTGCTTCTACTACTGGTACCAATGGTAACCCTGGTTTTGAAATTGAAGTGGTGCTGGAAACCAATTTTAGAATTGCTATTTATAATGTGGACGGAACTTCTTCACCGGTATTGATAAAGCAATATACAAACTGGCAGGATATGTCGCAGGTTTCTATAGCAGGCACAAATGATAATGGAGATCCTGATTTTCTGATAGATTTTTATATTCCTTTTTCAGATTTGCAGGCAGCGCCTTTTAATTTAACAGCAGCTTCTCCCATCCGCATGAGTGCAACAACGGTAATGTCTCCGCAGGCTGCAACGGGTGGGCCAAGGTCTGATATTTACGGAACTGCCGGAGACAGTTATGAGGATTTTATTAATGGACAGCCCGCCTGCCCCATTTTTAATAATCCTTCCAGTTGCACTACTGCCATGTGTACAGCCGCACCCACTGTAAATTCACCAATCAGTACAGGCACTGTAAATTTAAGCGGTACATGGACGAAATCTGTTTTACCAGGTGCTGCTACAACTGCAACTGTTACGGTATACAAAACTGGCGTTTTAATTGGTACAATTGCAGCTGTAACATCAGGCTCCACCTGGACATTAAACGGTATTACTCTTATTAATGGAGATATTATAACAGCCAAAGCATTGGCAACCGGCGAAACCATGTGTTTAACCAGCAATACTGTACCTGCTTCTACCTGTAATGCATCCAATCTTCCGGCAACACCTGTATTAGGATGTACCAGTGGCAGTAAAGGAATAGACGGTAATAATTTAAGCACCGGCTGGACCCTGCATGTGGATAATTTAACCAGGAATATTCTGGATAACAATGTTAGCAATGCTACCGGTTTATTTGGTGCTACTACCGGAACCAGCCCTAATATCAGCTGGCAGTTTTCGGGAGGATGCGGAACGGGAGCTCCGTTAGCTTCAGGATCATACAAAGTTTATTATACAAATAATGCTACCGGTTGTAATTCTTTGCCAGCCTATTTTTGTGCAGCGGGTAATGGTGGTAATGCTTTGGCTGGCTCTTTAGCTGTGCCGGTTATAACCGCTCCGGCTAATTCAGTTTTTACAACAGCTACTAAAACCATTTCAGGTACCACAACGGCCAATGCAAATGCAGCTTTATACATAAATAAAATTAATGTACAAACCGTAACTGCAACTGCCGGTGGTGTATTTACTTTTGCAGGTCTTAACCTCTTAAATGGTCAGCAACTTTATATTGTTGTTGAATTAAATACAGGTACGGTAGGTACCAGCTGGTGTTCAAATCAAACGGCTGTTTTTACAGTTAGTTGTTATACCAATTCGCCATTAATAAATGCCGATAACAATAATCAATTAACTGCCGGTTCTCCCATTACAGGAACTTCATCAGAACCTGCCGGTACCACAATTCGTGTGTATACATCCACGCCCACATTGGTTGCTACCACAACGGTACAGGCAAACGGTACATGGTCCACCGGCAATGCAGGTACAACCCCCGCAATTTATAATGCTGTTGCAGCCACAACTTACTATGCCAATGCCCAAAACGGTACCTGTGGTTTAAGTACAAACTCGGCAAGCTATGCTACGTTGGCACCTACTTTAGCCGCACGGTGTGGAACCATTACTGGCCCTGTAACGGAGGCGAGTGCCAGTATTTCCGGTACATTAACAGGAGCATTCACTTCATCTACCGTTAATCTTTATTTAGATGAACAAAAAATTGGAACCGCAGTAACTACAACTGCAGCATGGGGACCCATTACTGTAAACAGTACCATTAATAATAAGTTATATTCAAATGGCGTATTATCCATAGGGATACAGGAAACGGGAAAGCAGGAAGTTTTTTGTCCTTCATCTGCCACGGCCATCGCCTGCACACCAACACCTGTGGCTCCTTTGTTTTCTCCCGTCAATACAACCATCAGCCTTAATCAAACTGTCACCTACAACGTAGCTAATTCTTCAACGGGTACTTTTTATGCCATTGCAGATTTTACCAGTGGCCAGTCTTACGGACAGGGGAAATGGGCTACTGCCAATGGTGCACTTTCTATAACGACCAATGCTTTTACAGCACCGGGCACTTATAATGTTTTCTTTAAATCCAGTTCTTTGTCGGGTGTTACACAATGCAGCGCAGTATCAGCAACCGGAACTATAACAGTTACGGGTGTTCTTCCACTTAATCTTATTCAATTTAAGGGCAAAAATCTGGTGGAAACCATCCTTCTGGACTGGACCACCGCCAACGAAACCCAGGTGAACCGTTTTGAAATTGAACG
>JAYVGA010000308.1:0-2468 GCA_043772635.1 Chitinophagaceae bacterium | reverse complement strand
AGATGCAAAAACCCGGTAAAATTTTTCTGATATATTTTCTACGGCCAGTTGCGCCGTGGCATGTTTATTTATTTTATAAGACGACCTCAAATTGGCAGTAATCCATGCGGGGGTAAAACCATTTACAGCATCTGCACTATATATTTGATTGTCTTCTCCTCTTAAATTATAATCAGCAGATCTTTTTTTGCCATTATACAATGTAAAAGCCTCGGCGGTAAATTTGCCAAACCTTACCGTAAAGTTTGTTTTTCCATATACTGGCGGCACATGATCCATAGGATAATTTTGTGGCAGTTCATTTATTCTTCCATAAGTATAATTAAGAGTACTGTAAAATGAAAAGTGCTGTGTTATATCTGCTCCCATATTTGCACTTAAACCCCATATAGTTCCTTTCTTTTTATTTACAATAGTCACCACATTACTGGTACTGCCATTGTAAACAATGGTAGGTGATCCATTAAATGTACTTGCATCGGTAGTAAGAATATTAGTATATTTTGTGTACCAGGCAGTAGCACCCATTTGCCATTTATTATTTATAATTTTTGATATGCCCAGTTCATAGTTAAATGTTTTTTCTGGTTTTATATTTGGATTGGGAACTATCAAACTTCCATTACCGCTCTCAAAAACTTTTGACATATCATCTACATTTGGGGCACGAAAACCTGTAGCCAGTAAAGTAGAAATTTTCCAGCCGGTGCCGGGTAAAAAAACCAGCCCGAGGTTAGTAGAAAAAGCATCAGTTTTTTGCTCAATATTATTGTAGGGAAAAGGAAAAAATGTTTTGTCGTTAAATTTTGAATAAAGGCGGTTATGTGTAAAACGGATACCGGCATTGGCAATGATCTTAGCAGAAAATTTATATAATGCAGCACTGTAAGCAGCGTAGGATTGTGTATTGCTTCCCCCATCTGGGTAGCGGGTATCTAAATTACTTTTAATACCTGTTTGAATGTTTTGAGAATAGGCAGTGGAGTTTACTTTGTTGTAAGTTATTTCTGCTCCGTAAGTAAATTCTGTTTTATTAATTTTTTTAAAAAAATCTGCATTCAGGCTAATCACTTTTATTTTTTCAATTCTATTATTGAGTTTGGTGCTTCTGTAATTACGGTTATGGCGGCTCTCTTTAATATCCTGGTAGGCTGCAGTCCATTGGGCTTTGTCGTATATATTGCTTGCAGCAAAATTAATTTGCCATGCAGCCATCAATCTTTTTTGTGGCCCATAATACCAGGCTGCACTTTTAGGAATGCCGGCATTGGTGGTTTCCGTTAGCCGGTCGTAGCGGTTAATGTTAGAAGAAGTAGAAAACTGGAAATTAAAAATATGCTGTAGCTTACCGGTTACAAATAAAAATTTTTGTAATAAATCATATTGCTTATACCCTGTGGAAACCTGTTTATCGGGATCATTATTTTTTACAATAGAATCAATACCATTAATATTTGCAACATAAAAATTACGCTTGCCCCAGGCAGCAAATTTGTTGTAATAATGTGAGCCCTGTTGCAGATCTCCAAATTGTGAAAAAGTAAAACTGCTGAGTGATGCCAGTTTTTTTCCTCCAATATTAAAATCTATATGACTGGTTTTTTCATTGTATGCAGATGCATATCTTACAAATGTATTTGCCCCAATGGTATCTTTATTGGTTGAAGAAAGTACAGGTTTTTTTGTATAAAAACTTAAAACACCTCCCAGTGCATCACTACCATACATTACAGAAGCAGGCCCCAAAAGTATTTCTACATTATCCAGGATGCTGTTATCCATTGTGATAACGTTTTGCAGATGACCTCCTCTGAAAATTGCATTGTTCATTCTTACGCCATCAATCAAAATAAGCACCTTATTTGCTTCAAAGCCACGTATAACGGGGCTTCCGCCTCCCAACTGGCTTTTTTGAACAAAAACATTTCCTGTATGGCTTAGTAATTCTGCTGTGGTTTGCTGGTTGAGAAAAGCAATTTTTTTACTACTAATTGTTTGCACCTGCTGTGCCAGGTATTTTTTATGTTCTCCAAACCTGGTTGCAGAAATGGTTATCTCATCCAGGTTTATTTCTTTAAGACTGTCTGTGGGGGAATTATTTATTTTTTGTGCCTCTACAAAAATGACTGGGAAAATAAATACAAACAACAACAATATTTTTTTCATAAAATCTTTTATAACTCAGGAATCAGTTCTAAAATCTTACTGAGAAAAAATTGTTTTCTTTTAAAACAATTTTATTTGCTGCAAAAAATTGTAAAACACCGGGTGTATTTTATTTAAAAAAATAATTTTATTTTTAGCCAGTAGTTTTAATTTATTTGATCTCAGGTAAATTATGCTTTGAGGATATTAAAAAACAATTTAAATAATTTATTTCTTTCTTCTCACTAAGCTGTCCACAGGGTAATTTCTTTTCATACTATCCCTTAGCATAGCAGTCCAGTTGGCAATTGCAAGCTTTTGTT
>JAYVGA010000307.1:0-8715 GCA_043772635.1 Chitinophagaceae bacterium | reverse complement strand
GACGCCAGTATTATACCACAAAAAAATAATGCTGCAACATTACCTGCTGATGCTGTTAACAAAAATACATTAAACAGTAATACAGCCATTAAGTTGGATACCGCTGCAGTAAGCCCAGCCATTATAAATAATGCAAAAACAATAACGGCCTCCGATGCTGCAAATATTGTTACGGGTGCAGGTTTAAACCCTGCTCATGGCCAGCCGGGGCACCGATGTGATATTGCTGTAGGAATGCCGCTTAATACACCTGTTACAAAAACGGCTGCTAAACCAGCCATACAAACTATGGCTGCCCCTGCAGGCCCAACAATAAGCAGTGCAGCTCCTACACCTGCTGTAAATACAGGTGGCAATAGTACTGCAAAACTAAACCCTGCACATGGGCAACCAGGCCACGACTGCTCAGTATCTGTAGGGGCACCTTTAAAAAATTAAAACAGAAATTTTCTTATATAAATTTTGTTGCAAAGCATACATTAAACCTGTTTAGTGTATGCTTTTTTTAAGCGGCAAAACAAATTAAGTTTTCTAACTTATCTTTAATACATGGCTCACCCAATAAGACGTTTTACAAAAAGACTGATTATTTTTTTAAATATCATTACCGCCCTTTTTTTTTTATTGGGCTGTTATGGCTATTGGTTTAATGCACAGCAGTTTTGGTTTACCGGTTTTTTTGCTTTGTCTTCTTTTTATCTTTTACTCATTCTTGCAGCATTTATTTTTTTCTGGTTGCTGGCAAAACCCAGGTTCATGCTTATCAGCATTATTACAATTGCATTGGCCTGGCAACCACTGCATCACCTGTTAAAACTTAGAATAAATGCTGATTTTACCCGTAAAAAAAATGAAACAAACCTTAGGGTAATGAGCTGGAATATTGAGGGCTTTGAAATTTCGTCATATAAAACTGAGCCACAAAAAAAGGTGCAGATGCTTCAACTCATTAATGCTTACCAGCCCGATGTGGCCTGTTTTCAGGAAGTTGTGGGCAGCGATAGTGTACCCAAAGCCATTAATTATCTTCCGGATATTGCCCTGAAAATTAATATGCCTTTTTATTATTACACCTACAATCCCAAACTAGATTATGATGGCAGCCACAGGTTTGGCATTATAATTTTTTCCAGGTATCCTATTCTTAATAAAAAAACCATCAGCCACGCTCCTAACGATTACAACTATATTTTTCAATATGCAGATATCTTAAAAAACCAGGATACCTTCCGGGTGTTTAATCTTCACCTGCAATCGCTAAAGTTTAGCAACGAAGACCTGCGCTACCTGGAAGAGCCTACAATAGATGACGAATCAAATTTTAAACAGTCACGTAATATTATTACTAAATTTAAACGGGGTTTTTTAAAACGCCAGGTACAAAGCCAGTATGTAAAAGAAGAAGTGGATAAAAGTATTTACCCCGTTATTGTATGCGGCGATTTTAATGATGTGCCCAACAGCTACGCCTACCATACCATTGGGCAAGGACTGCAAAATTGTTTTGCAGAAAAAGGTACAGGTATTGGCAGAACGTTTTCGCATATTGCACCCACACTTAGAATTGATAATATTTTTGCAGACAAAAGATTTTCCATCCTTCAGTTTACCCGGGATGGTAAAAACCTGAGCGATCATTTTCCTATACTGGCAGATCTGTATTACAATAAACCCTAACTTGCAGCCATGCAAAAAAGTTTTTCTTCCTCTTATTTTTTAAGTTGTTGTTGCGCCTGTAATCTATAAGCATTGGGCTTATCATCCTTTGCAAAAAAAATATCTTTAATTTCGCTGGGTTCAATTAAAAATTCTGCATAGTTGTTCCATTTTTTGGAGTAAACATCCATATAGAATTACTACAGCATCTCTCATTGTTGCCAGGCATTTTTGGCAAAGGGAATAAAAAAATTAATCAAATGCCTTTAAAAATTTATAACTCTTACAGCAGGCAAAAAGAACTGTTTACATCTATTACACCCGGCCATGTGGGTATGTATGTGTGCGGCCCCACGGTAAGCGGCGAAAGCCACCTGGGCCACGCCCGCCCTTACATTACTTTTGATGTGCTGTACCGCTATCTTATGCACCTGGGTAATAAAGTGCGTTATGTGCGCAACATTACAGACGCTGGTCATTTTGAAGAAGAAGGCAGAGAAGCAGAAGATAAAATTTCTAAAAAAGCCGTGCTGGAAAAATTGGAGCCCATGGAGCTGGTACAAAAATATACCAACCTTTATCATTGGGCCATGTTGCAGTTTAACTGCGTAGAACCCAGTATAGAACCCACGGCTACCGGCCACATTGTAGAACAGATAAACATGATTGAAAAAATTATAAGCGAGGGATATGCTTATGTGGTAAATGGCTCTGTGTATTTTGATGTAAAAAAATATGCCGCTAATTATGAATATGGAAAATTAAGCGGCCGTATTATTGACGATTTGTTAGCCTCTGGTTCTTATGGAGAAACTACCCGTGAGCTGGATGGGCAGGAAGAAAAAAGAGACCGGGCAGATTTTGCTCTTTGGAAAAGTGCAGCGCCGGAGCACATTATGCGCTGGAAAAGCCCATGGGGAGAGGGTTTTCCGGGCTGGCATATTGAATGCTCGGCCATGGCCACCAAATACCTGGGGGCAGAGTTTGATATTCATGGCGGTGGTATGGACCTGCAGTTTCCCCACCACGAAAGTGAAATTGCACAAAGCACTATTTGCAATCATACCGCTCCGGTAAAATACTGGATGCATAATAATATGATAACCATCAACGGAAAAAAGATGGGTAAAAGTTACAATAATGTAATAAAACTAACGGAGCTTTTTACGGGTAATCATCCTTTATTAACCCAGGCTTTTCACCCAATGACTGTACGGTTTTTTATTTTACAAAGCCACTACCGCAGCACATTAGATTTTAGCAGTGAGGCCTTGGCTGCAAGTGAAAAAGCCCTTAGGCGCTTGTGGGAAGCTTATGAAAACCTGCAAAAGTTATCAGTAAAAAGTTCAGAGCATGCAGGAGATACAGCTTTGGAATTAAAAGTATTAAACTGGTTACACGAGTTACCTGTTTTTATGGATGATGATATGAGTACTCCAAAAGTCTTGGCCAATTTGTTTGAAATGGCACCCATCATTAATTCTTTAAAAGATGGATTGATAAAAGCAGATGCTTTAAGCAGCCATACCCTGCAATTAATGAAAGAAAACTTTAAATTATTTTTAGAAGATATTTTAGGCTTGCAGAATATTTCTGCTGCGGATGCTGAAACTTTTAATGGGGTAATGCAATTGCTCCTGGATATCCGTAAAGAAGCTAAGGACAAAAAGGATTTTGCTACTTCAGATAAAATAAGAAACCAGCTGAGCCAGATGGGTATACAGTTAAAAGATGAAAAGGGAGGAGAAATGAGCTGGGGTGTTTCATGATAACCGGTAAATTAGTTTTACAAGGTTCTGGAACTTAATAATGCAGAACCTTTTTTATTTAACTACTGTTACCACAAAAATAAGATACCCTTTTGCGGATTTCTTGCCTTGCATATATGGCTTAAGCCGTACCCAAAATCACTCCCCCTATTCCTGTTCACTCCTTTTTTTTCCAGCTTCACTCCATCAAATTTCTGTTCCGGCACATTTGGCGATCAATTGCTATTAATGGATGTTATTATATTTTAAACTAAAAACATCTAAAATGAAAATCAACAACCTTATTTCAAAATGGCCTCTGTTGCTGGCCTTTGGAGCAATTACAATTTTTTCATCCTGTGAAGATGATGATCCTGCCCCGGTAGATAATACTATTACGGGTAAAGTTACAGGTGATGCAAATTTTAATTTATTAGAAACTGCCGTAGTACAGGCTGGTCTTGCCGGCACCCTGAGCGGTACTGGCCCATTTACTGTATTTGCACCAGATAATGCAGCCTTTACAGCAGAAGGATTTACCGAAGCATCACTTAAAGCCACTGCTCCGGCTACTTTAAGTAATATTTTATTATACCACACTATTGCATCAAAAATTTTGGCGAACCAGGTTCCTGCCGGACCAAACGCAAAAGTAATTACCGCCAGTGGCGACTCCGTATTTGTAACCAGCAATGCAGCAGGTGTATTTGTAAATGGCATCCAGGTAACGCAGGCAAATATTGAAGCGTCTAACGGAGTGATACATAAAGTAGGAAGAGTAATTGTTCCACCATCAGGCACAACCGTGGCTACTGCAATAGCCGTTTCTGGTGGCGATAATGGGTTAGACTCTTTAGTGGTAGCGGTTACAAGGGCTGGCCTTGCTGGTACCCTCAATGGAAATATCTTAACTGTTTTTGCCCCTACCAATAAGGCGTTCAAAGACTTATTGGGTGTTTTATCTTTAAGCAATATTGGTCAAATTCCGCTTACTACTTTAACCAATGTATTAACTTATCATGTAGTGGGAGGCAGAAAATTTTCTTCTGATCTGGCCACAGGGCCGCTTACAATGTTTGCGGGTGGTAACACTACTGTTGCCCTTGGCACAGGTGCAACTATCAAAGGAAATGGTAATGGCACCAATGTTTCTAACATTATAAAAACCAATATTACAACACGTAGTGGTGTAGTGCACGTTATAGACAGGGTACTTTTACCATAATAATATAATTGAAAAATCAAATTATAGCATCAACGGAAAACAATTACCCACAATTATCCGTTGATGCTATTTAACTTTACCTTACATGTTCACCCATCGGCACAGATATTTTTTTGTTCTTGCTTTGTCATTATACACTTATTTAAATACAGTGTTGTGCCAGGTATATTTTTATTTTAATATTGATATTGAATGGTACTATGCGTTGGGTACCATTATTTTTATCACACTTGCCGTATGGGAAGCAAGCCGTTTAATACAACCCCTTTTTATAAATAATATCACAGAAAGCTCCACTAAAATTAAAAGACTTGTATTATTCTTTCTGGCTGGCAGTTTCCTTACCAGCATACTGGCGGCAGGTATTGTTTTTTTGGTAAGTATGCTTTTGCATAATCATACTTTTAATGAAACCATTGTGCCCTTAAAACTCAATATTATTTACGCCTGGCTGGCCAACCTGCTTTTTCATTTACTTAATGCCATATTGTTTTATTTTAAAGAGTACAAAACAAAATGGGTAGAAGCAGAAGAGCTTAAAAGAATAACTGCACAGGCAGAACTGCAACTGGTAAAAAGTCAGGTAAATCCTCATTTTTTATTTAATAATCTTAATGTGCTTAGCACACTGGTGCTGCAAAACAACAGCGAAGCCAATAAATTTATTGAGGCCTTTTCTAAAGTATACCGCTATATTTTAAGCACGCATGATAAAGAACTGGTAGATATTAAAACAGAACTTGATTATATAAAGCCATATATCTTTCTGCTAAAAAAACGTTTTTCAGACGGGTTGTCCATCACTATAAATATTCCTGAAGAATATGAAAATAAATATATTATTCCTGCCTCCCTGCAAATGCTTATTGAAAATGCTATTAAACACAATATAGTAAGCAGGCAAAAACCATTGCATATTGATGTGCATGTAAATGGTAACAACACACTGGTGGTAAGCAACAATTTACAGGTACGGGAATCTGTAGAAAATTCCACAGAAATAGGGTTAATAAATATTAAAAAAAGATACCTTTTGGTAAGTGGGCGGGAAGTGGTTGTTGATAAAAACAGCCATGATTTTACCGTAACCCTGCCATTACTCACCTTAAACTAAAGTAGCTATGAACATCCTCATTATAGAAGATGAAATACTGGCCACCGAGCGGTTAAAGATTTTGCTAAAGGAATATGACCCAACAATTAATATTATAGATTGCCTGGAAAGTGTAGAAGAAACGGTTAACTGGCTCAACAAAAAAACGCATCCAGATCTTTTTTTAATGGATATTCATCTCAGCGATGGCCACAGCTTTGAGATATTTAAAAAAGCAACTACGCAAAAACCCATCATTTTTACAACAGCTTATGAAAACTATGCCATTGATGCTTTTCAATTATTCAGCCTTGATTATATTTTAAAACCAGTTACCTCTGAAACCCTTGCTGCAGCCATTAATAAATACAAAAACCTTTCTGCTTCATTTTCCCCTCTTGATTATGCGATGATGATGGAGCAGGTAAAAGATAATTTTACAAGCAGGTATAAAAACCGTTTTTTAGCCAAAGTGGGTCAGCGGCTGTTTTTTATACAGGCCAGCGAAGTGGCTTATTTTTTTGCAGACAATAAAATTGTGTACCTGGTAAACAAGGAGGGTAACCGTTTTATAATAAACAGCACGCTGGAAAAACTGGAACTGCTTTTAGACCCCCGGCATTTCTTCCGCATCAACAGAAAAATAATTGTACATGCAGATGTTATTGAGCAGGTAAAGCCTGTGGCAAATAAGCGGTTAAAACTCCTGCTAAAAGGCATTCAAACAACAGAAGACATCAGCATAAGCCGTGAAAAAATTGCTGAATTTAAAATGTGGGCAGACAATTGAAAGCTGCAAAAAATTAAAAAATTTAAGGAAGTTTAAAATTGTTATACAAAGCAGTTACTGCTGTATATTGCAATAGTAAAATTATTTGAATCCTTCACTTTTTTATGCCGCACATCACGCATTTAACCAAAGATAAAAAACTCGGGAAAATCATTTCCCCCCAGGATAAATATGTATTACAAAAAAGAAACCATGTGCACCTGCATATTTGTGCATCCATTATCAGCCAGCAACTGAGCACTAAAGTGGCTGCAGTTATTTATGCCAGGTTCTTAGCCCTTTTCAACAAAAAAAATCCTTTGCCAAAAGATATTGTTGCCATACCGTTTGAACAGCTGCGCAGTATTGGCCTAAGCAATGCAAAAACAAATTATGTAATTAATGTTTGTAATTTTTTTATAGAAAATAAACTTACAGATGCCCGCCTGCATAAAATGGAAGATGAAGAACTGATTGAATACCTTACACAGATAAAAGGCGTGGGCAGATGGACAGCAGAAATGATCCTGATGTTTACCCTGGGCAGAGAAGATGTTTTTGCAGTAGATGACCTGGGCATACAGCAGGCCATTTGTAAATTATATAATGTGGGTGCTGCTGATAAAAAAGCCATGAAACAACAGATGCTGAAAATAGCTGAAAAATGGAGCCCATACAGAACCTACGCCTGCAGGTATTTGTGGGGGTGGAAGGACAACTCTCCTAAAAGTTGAAAGTTTTAATAGTCATTGGTCAATAAGTCATTTGTTAATAGTAAAGCAAGCCAATATGTTTTTTACAATTTATTATTGTTATTCTGTTGGCCATAAAATAAAATAGATATGAAAATAACATGAATGACCTATTGACCAATGACCTAATGACTAATTAGAGAACTCCACCCAACTGAGAATTTCTTCCAAAAACTTTTGATCTGTTTCATCATAGTGGTTAGTTAATTCACTATCGGTATCCAGCACCGCTACCACTTCATTATTAAGTATAATGGGCACCACAATTTCTGATCGGGATAAACTGCTGCATGCAATATGCCCGGCAAATTTTTCTACATCGGGTACAATTAGTGTTTTTGCCTGTGCCCAGCTTGTACCACACACACCTCTCCCTTTTTTTATTCTTGTACACGCCACCGGCCCCTGAAAGGGTCCCAGCACCAGCTCATCATTTTTTACTAAATAAAAACCTACCCACAACCAGCCAAACTGTTCTTTTAACGCCGCAGCAATATTGGCCATATTGGCTATAAGGTCGGGTTCGCCTTCTATCAGCGCTTTAATTTGTGGTAATAAAGTTTGGTATTGCTGCGCTTTGCTGCCTGTAATTATTTGTAAGTCTTCTGCCATAATGCAAAGATAAATGCCCTGCCACCAAAAAGGTTTTTAAGCTCTTTGATAATTAAAAAAAATTATTAATCATCAGAGTCTTCGGAAGCCCCTCCTTTGGAAAGGTTTGGGGAGGCTATTATACTTCCCACCAAATTCCCCTCATAGCCCTTCTGCAGCAGGTAGTTCCGCAGCTTGGTCTTTTTTATAAAAATATTTTTTTCGCTTTTAAGTGTAGTTAGTTTGGCTTTAGCCAGCTTTTCAATACATTTTTCATAATCGCCTTCATCAATTTGCTCCAATGCTTTTTTTATACAATATGAGCTTACTTTTTTTTGCTGCAGTTCGTATTTTATTTTTACCCTTCCCCATTGTTTCATTCTGAATTTTCCGCCGGCAAAGGATATAGCATACCGCTCTTCATTAAGATAATTTTCTTCAATAAGTTGCGAGAGCAAAGTTTCTACCTCATGTTTATACAGGCCAAAACCATAAAGCTTATCCCGGGTTTCTGCATGGCTTCTTTCCTGATAAGCACAATAATGTTTTATTTTTTGCCATGCTTTTTCTGTTCCAATATTTTTTACCTGCATCTTGTTTTTTTTCCGCTGGCAATTTAATCAATTCCCTGCCAGTAAAATTTGTGGGGGCAAAAGGGTATTTTTACTGCCCATTTTATCACACAAGCAAAAAATACTATCTTGTCATCTTTAACAAAGAAATTATCTTTGACCTTCAATTTTTACAACTTATGAAGTTTATCGTGTCTTCTTCAGCCCTGCTGAAACAACTGCAACAGATCAGTGGCGTAATTAATGCAAATACTGTTTTGCCAATACTGGAAGATTTTTTGTTTGAAATAGAAAAAAACAAACTCACTG
>JAYVGA010000306.1:0-4046 GCA_043772635.1 Chitinophagaceae bacterium | reverse complement strand
CGCCTGCTGGAAAGAAGTGAGTTCCAGCCCCTATGTATTATTGAGTTATGATGTGCTGGTAGAAAAAGCCGTAAGAGAGCAGCGTGATCCTGTATATTCAAGATCTTATATGCGTACTTTTTACAATCCTTACAGCAGAAGGTATTTTAATGTGTACTACCCATCACAATTTATGGGGTATGATAACTATGATGTGCGCACACAGGAAGGAACGGTTACCATTAGTATGATAGACAGCAAAACAGATAAAACTGTTTGGCAGGGCTGGACTACCGAAGAAATAAACAGCCGCAAAATAAAATCAAGCGAAGTAGAGGCCGCAGTAAAATCCATTTTCAAAAAATTTGATTTAGCAAAAAATTAGTTATCCTGTAAAAAAAACCAGCCCCGGCAATTATGCCGGGGTTTTTATTTTAAAACTTTCGCTGAAACAAAAACATCAAATCGTAATTAGCAAAATGTTTTTAAAACGCCTTTTCGCATTAGTCATAGCTGAAATTTAAATTTTTTGCAATGGTTAGAGATTAATTTGAATTTGCCGGAAATATGCTTATCTCACAATTTTACATACGCTCTCCAAAGCCTCTACACTATTTTCTATATTTGCACCCCATGGCACAAAAAAAACTTCTTCGTTTTGCACAGATAAAAGTTTTTAGTAATGTAAAGGAATATCCAAAAGATATGCAAGGGCTATGGCGTACTTTTTTTAAAAATAAAAATGAAGTTGTTCTGGAGCTGGCCTGTGGCCGGGGTGAGTACACCGTGGGCCTTGCTGCTATGTATCCGCATAAAAATTATATTGGGGTAGATGTAAAAGGCAACCGTATGTATCTTGGTGCTAAAAAAGCACTGGATGTTCCGTTTGTGAATGCTGCATTTTTAAGAACCCAGATAGAAATGCTGCCGGCATATTTTGCCCGCAACGAAGCAGATGAAATATGGATAACTTTTCCTGATCCGCAGTTAAGAACTTCTAAAGCAAAAAGGCGTTTAACGCATCCTAAGTTTTTAAGGCTTTACCAGCAGGTGATTAAACCGGGTGGCAGCATTCATTTAAAAACAGATTCTCCGGCTTTATTTTTTTTTACTAAAAGAGTTATTGAACTCTATGGCCTTTTTACTGTTGAATCATGTGAAGATGTATATGCCGGCCCGCACAAACCGGAACTGGATATTAAAACCCATTACGAAGCACTGGATATTGCACAGAGTAAAAAGATTTTTTACCTGCATTTTAAACTGGGAGATACCATCCCCGATTTTGATGGGCTGCTACAGGAAGAACTGAAACAAACCGAAAATAAATAATATGCAAAACCTTACCGAAGGTGAAGATTATTATTACAATGAACAGGGCTACATTGTACTCACAAAAAAATTTCATCTTAAAAAAGGATATTGCTGTGGCAATGGCTGCAAACATTGCCCATACGATTATGAAAGTGTACCCGAGCCTAAGCGAAGCGAAATCATGGCGGCACTTCCTCCTCTCATCAAAAAGGAAGGGATATAATACCACAAAAAATTTTGTATCTTTTGCTGCATGAAAAAATTAATTAAAAAAAACAGTAAAGCAGAAGAGCCCAAAAACACCGTTAAAGAATATTCTTTTTATGCCGATGTATTTGATGTGGTGAGGCAAATACCAAAAGGGCGTGTTACTTCTTACGGGGCTATAGCCGCATATCTTGGCACAAAATTATCTGCAAGAATGGTAGGCTGGGCCATGAATGCAGCACATACTGCCCGGCCTAAAGTGCCGGCACAAAGAGTGGTAAACAGAAACGGTATGCTATCGGGCAGGTTTCATTTTGCTACATCCACATTAATGGAAGAGTTATTAAAAAAAGAAGGGATAACGGTAAAAGAAGAAACCATTACCGATTTTAAAAAATACTTTTGGGATCCTGCAAAAGAGCTGGGGCTATAATTTTTTTAACCTCCAAAAAAAAGCATATGAGTAAAACAGATATATTAGGTAAAATTGCTTTTATCAATCATGAAAAAAAATATGCCATGATTGAATATGAGCAAAACGGAAAGAAAAAAACGGTGAAGGGAAGCATTGATGAAAAAATGCAGAAAGATTTAAAGCAAAAAAAACTGATAAAAAAAACGCATCATTATTTAATGGGCGATGTGGTTAGTTTTAATATTAAGCTTACAGACAGGGGAGATAAAATGGTGGCATCCAATATGAGTTTTTTATACAATAACGAATTGGATGTATTGATTAATAAAGCAAAACTGGTAAATAAATTTACCGGCTATTTAAAAGCAGCCGATGACCGGTATTTTGTAAAAGAAATAGAAAGCTATTTATTTTTTCCGGTTAGGTTTTCTCCATGGCAAATTATACCCACAGAAGATGTACTGAATGAGCCGGTAACTTTTATGCTGGATAACCTGGAAAAAAAAGATAAGATTGCAGCATCGCTTTTAAACAACGAATATATACCTGAGTTTCATACCGCCGTTAAACTTTTTAAAAGCAAAACCCCTGTAGATGCCAGCATAACGGATATTACCGCCCATGGTATTTACTTAAACCTTATTGCAGATAAAATAAAAGCAAAAATTGCATTAGATAAAAATGAAGCAATGGCAACGCTTGCAAAAAATCTTGAAAAGGGAAACACCCTTAAAGTATTAATTACCCATATTGGTAAAACAAGGATAGCAGTAGAAAAGGTGGATGAATAATGATCCTGTTATTTTACTTCGTATTTTGTAATGCCCAGCTCTGATGCGGCACTGCTGGCAGAAGGTTTTGTATAAAAAATATGAGCAGCTGGATCCGCTAACATTAGATCAGTTGTAATAAGGTTTTATCATCCAGTAAATAATAACACCTGTTACTGCCACATAAAACCAAACCGGCCAAACAATACGGGTAAGTTTTTTATGCTTATCATACTCGCCCGTTAATGCACGGTATGCAGCGAGCAAAATAAAAGGCAGGGAAATACCCGCCAGTGGAATATGTGTAAGCAAGATGATAAGGTAATAATTACGCATCGTTCCGGCTGCTGCTTTTTCTGTTTCGCTCAGTCCTTTAATGCCATCTGTTTCTCCATAAGCTGTTTCGCCGGCAAATAAATGGTGGCATATATACGATACCAGGAACAACACAGAAAGGGTGATTGCAAAAAGCATTATTTTTTTATGCAGTTCAAAATTTTTATTTTTTACTGCCCATAAACCCGCCAGCAGCAGCACAGCCACCATGCCATTTATAAAAGCATTGGCTGTTGCAAAAATATGTTCATCAAAAGGAAGATTTACTTTTCCTGCAAGATTGTACTTTCCTAAAACAGTTACTGCGGCAAATACAATTACAGAAACGGTTATAATAATTTGTTTTGCTTTGCGGTCGTTTTTTTGCAATACGGGTTTCAACATAAAATATAATCAGGCTTTATTTCTTCTCCTGTTTAACTGCAGGGTAACAATTACAACAATACCAATACCAATAAATATAATGGGCAATATGGGAATAAATTCTCTAAAAATGGATGGACTCTTTTTATCTTTTTCCAGCATAAGTGTAGGAATATCTCTTGCCAGTTGTGCAAGCTTCAGCGTATCCAATCCATTGTACCAGCCCCTTACCACCCGGTTGCTATCCAGCAGGAAAAAATTTTCTGTATGCACAAAAGCGGTATCAACGTTTACATCTGCAATACTTGCTTTTACTTCGTTAAAAGCAAAATCATACATTTCTTTTTTATTGCCATTTACCAGCCACCAGGTATCGTGGTTTACATTAAAGCGGTCTGCATACTTTCTTAACTGGGGTACGCTATCATGTTCCGGATCTACACTAATAGAAATGAATTGAACGATACCGGGATTTTTTTCAAAAGAATCCTGCAGTTTTTTCATATTTCTTGTAAGGCCGGGGCAGATACTGGGGCACCTGGTAAAGAAAAAATTTATCACCAGTACTTTTCCTCTTGCATCATCCAGGCTTAATTTTTTGCCCATCTGGTTAGTAAAAGAAATATTTTTTGCCTGGTGCCATATGCTGTCGTTTATCGTTT
>JAYVGA010000305.1:0-8674 GCA_043772635.1 Chitinophagaceae bacterium | reverse complement strand
AATAATTCTTACCAACAAAATTTCAAAGAACTTGAAGATAACCAATTGACTATCTTCTAGTTTTTCTTAGGACGGTAGTGACCATTGACCATTGACCATGACTTTTTAAATATGTACACTACCGAAACACAAATAAGAATCCATTATGCACTCACCGATCAGATGGGAGTGGTATATCACGGGCATTATGCACAGTTTTATGAGATAGGCCGTGGAGAAGCTATCCGTGTATTGGGTTATACTTATAAAGATATTGAAGCTATGGGTATCATCATGCCGGTGGTGGATATTCACAGCCGTTTTTTGCGCCCGGCAAAATACGACGACCTGATAACGGTAAAGACTACCCTGAGAGAATTACCCCTGCATCATAAAATTACTTTTCATTCGGAGATATACAACCAGCAGGACGAACTTTTAAATACCGGCGATGTTACTTTGTATTTTATGCAGGCATCAACCATGAAAAGATGTGAAATGCCTGCAGCATTGAAGGATAAGCTGGAAAAATATTTTACACCTTAAATTGCAATGTCATTTAGTCAAGTGGTACTATTTCAATTACCACGCCCTTTAGGGCGTGGATTAAGAATAGTTATAGTTTTATTGGCTTTAGCCAAACAAATATTTGGGCTAAAGCCCGGTTTCCTATTTCTACTTTATCCCCGCCCTAAAGGGCGTGGCAATTCAAACCCTTAACTTAATTACATTACCCTAAATCTTCTGAAGGGAACTTTTTATGACTCAGCAATTCGAAATATCTTTTATAAAAATTTACAACGTATCCTTAATCATTCTCTACAAATTCTTAAAAAAACTTCAACCCTAAGTTCTCCCTTTAGGGGATCAGGGGGCTCCCTCACACCCTGTCATAGTCCTCCTTCCATTCCTTTATTGCCTGCTTTATTTCTTTGGCTGATAAATTTTCTTCTACAGCCCGGTGTGCTAAATTTACAAACTCAGTATCAGAAGCAAAACGAAGGGCAATAATTTGCCCCATTCTTAATTTAGGATTAAGCAATTTGCCGGTAATAGCAAAATAACGGAGGTTTTCTTCTGCACGGATGGCTCTGTCCTGTGCCCGCAGTGCAAAGGCTCTTGAATACCAAAAGATCAAAACAATTCCGGCTATCAATAATACTGTGGCAGCAGCATATACCCTGCCGCTGCTAACATTTACCGCCTTAAAAAAATTTACAATGCTTAAACTCAATGGGATTAAAATACACAATGAAGCAACATAATGAAAAAGCGGCACCATCCTGGAATGGTTTTTAAAATTCTGCTGGGACATAATAAAATTAGTGTTGGTTAAAAAAAGAAAGTTACTTTAAAATATCCATCAGCTTCCACATTTTTTCTCTTACGGTGGCGGGGCTGCCATCAAAATTATTTACAATAAATGCAAAAGTATATTCATCCCCATTTTTACTTTTTATATATCCTGTGTAAGAACGCACACCGCCAATGTATCCATCCTTCATTTTAATGCCATTCATCTCTGGCAGGGCATTATAAAAAGAGGCAAACCAGTTTTGCTTTTTTGCAAACTGCAATACCGTAACCAAAGCATGTGTGGTAATTCTGTTGGCAGGAGAAAGGCCGCTGCCATCATTCATTTTTAATGCAGAGCTTTCAATACCTTTTTTGCTCCAGAAATTACGGATGATGGCAAGGCCGCTATCTGTACTGCCAAAGCCATTTTTTTCAAAGGCAATTGTTTTTACAAATGCTTCGCCAAACAGATTGATACTTTTTTTGAGGAACCAATAATTAATGCTGTCCAGTGCAGGTGAGGTTATAGTAGCTAAAATCGTTGTTTTATCATTCAGTAATTTTTTGTAAGATAAAATATCAAAGGCGGACATTACTTTGCCATTAAAAGCAATTTTGTTTTTAGCAAAATTATCCAGCAATGTTTTTATAAAAAGTTGGGAGCTGTTGGGTACTGCTCCTTTAATAATAAATGTTTCATTACCTGCGGGCACTGTTCCCCGCAACCAGGCGATGGTTCCGTTTTCCGGAAGGTAAATGATACTGTTATCGCCACTACCCTCTTTGCCTGTTTTTAATTCGTTTACAAATTTTACTGCGGGTAAAACCGGTGCTGTACTCAGCAGCATTACACTATCGTCTGCATTTCTTCCCGGCTGTAAAATAATATCGTACTGGTTTTCGTGCCAGTTAACAGCACCGGCACCTGCGCCAAAATAATTGCCTACGTCTTCCCAAATCCAGCCACGGGGCGTGGCCTGGGTTTCCCACCTGCTGTCATCAATTATAATATCTCCATTTATAGTGGATATATTTTTATTTTTAAAAGCAGTGTTTATTTTACCCATAATAGTTTCTGCTGCTGTTGTTTTCCATCGCCAGCTCCCGGTGGTAGGATCGCCGCTTGCGGTAAAATATAAATTACCATTTAATGTATTGCCTGTAATGCTGCCGGTATAACCAAGTGGCAATTTGTAGGTAAAATCTTTTCCCAGCAATTCAAAAGCAGTTACACTTGTAATTACTTTTTGGGTGCTTGCAGGCGCCATACCCAGTTGAGGATTTTTTTCAAAAACAATATTTCCTGTTTTTGAATCTATCACATACATACTTATTGATGCATGTTTAAACAGTTCGTCTTTTTGCAATAAAGCAATGGCTGCTGATAAACGATTGGGTATGCTTTGCGAAAAACCAGGAAAGGATAAGAGTAAAAAAATGGCTGCCATTAAAAACTTCATACTTATAAATTTAATTTCCAAAGCTAAAAGAATTAAATTTGATGTATGGAAAATGAACTGAACGAACCTGCATTAAAATACAATTATCTTTCGGCGGAAGAATACCTGGAAGCAGAAAGAAAGGCTGTGGAGAAAACAGAACTGCATGAAGGCCTGTTGGTTACTATGCAGGGAGGGTCAATAAAACATAACCGGGTGGTAAGTAATCTTATTGGTGCAATCAATCCGTTTTTAAAAGGAAAATCATGTGAGGTTTTTCCAAGTGATATGAGAGTGCATATCGCCATTAATAATTCATTTACTTATCCTGATATAACCATTGTATGCGGCAAACCGGAATTGCTGGATGATGAGTTTGATAATTTATTAAACCCTTCTGTTATTATTGAAGTATTAAGCCCATCTACAGAAAATTATGACAGGGGAAATAAGTTTTTTATTTACCAGCAAATTACATCTTTAAAAGAATACATATTGATAAACTCCACCGCAGCTATGGTGCAGGTAATTACAAAAA
The DNA here is from genome assembly GCA_043772635.1 of Chitinophagaceae bacterium. Taxonomy (GTDB): domain Bacteria; phylum Bacteroidota; class Bacteroidia; order Chitinophagales; family Chitinophagaceae; genus Ferruginibacter. The sequence goes on along the minus strand of JAYVGA010000305.1, from coordinate 5,422 downwards.
AAGAAGATGGTTTATGGAAGTTTGAAACCATCACAGATCTTTCGGCTTCATTTTTTATCCAGACTATTGCGCTGCATATACCATTGCAGGATGTTTATGATAAAGTAGATTTTTAAAATTATCTACGGGTAAGCGAAAAACTCCACCTTATTAAATTATTACTGGCTAATGGAAAAATGGAGATTGAGCCCAGCCGGAAACAGCATCAAGTAAGCTAAAAGAATTAAATTTGATCCATGGAAAATGAACTGAAAGAACCTGCATTAAAATACAATTATCTTTCGGCGGAAGAATACCTGGAAGCAGAAAGAAAAGCAGTAGAGAAAACAGAGCTGCACGAAGGTCTGTTGGTTACTATGCAGGGAGGGTCAATAAAACACAACCAGGTAGTTCGTAATCTTATTATAGCCATAGGTTCTTATTTAAAGGGTAAATCATGTGAGGTTTTTCCAAGTGACATGAGAGTACATATCCCCATTAATAATTCATTTACTTATCCCGATGTAACAATAGTATGCGGCAAACCGGAATTGCTGGATGATGAGTTTGATAATTTATTGAATCCCGCTGTTATTATTGAAGTATTAAGCCCATCTACAGAAAATTATGACAGGGGCAATAAGTTTTTTATTTACCAGCAGATTAAAACTTTAAAAGAATACATACTGGTAAACTCTGCCACTTTAATGGTGCAGGTTATTACAAAAAAAGATGATGGTTTATGGAAGTTTGAAACCATCACAGATATTTCGGCTTCATTTTTTATCCAAACAATTGCGCTGCATATACTATTGCAGGACGTTTATGATAAAGTAGATTTTTAAATGTAGCGCTGCTAAGGTTAACATATACTTCAACACATGCATCCTCATTGTAAATAATTTATGTTGGTGCTACCACGCTTTAAAAGATATTTGCACAGCATTTTATCTGAATATTTTATTTTCTTTTTATGACAAACGTTTCCATCATCACCATTGGCGATGAATTATTGATAGGCCAGGTGATAGATACCAACAGCGCATGGATGGCGCAGGAACTGAACAAAGTGGGCATTCGTGTAAAACGCCGTGTAGCCGTGGGCGATGTATGGGATGAAATCTGGCAGGCCCTGGACGAAGAAACTGCGCAGGCAGATGTGATACTGATTACAGGCGGGCTTGGCCCCACTGCAGATGATATTACGAAACCATTACTGTGTAAATATTTTGGCGGTACACTGGTGCAAAATAAATTAGCCCTGCAAAATGTACAATATCTTTTTGAAAAAATATTTAAAAGAGAAGTTACGCCCCGTAATGTAAAACAGGCAGACGTGCCGGATGTGTGCAGCGTACTTCAAAATAAAAGAGGCACGGCACCCGGCATGCTGTTTAATAAAGAAGGTAAAATATTTGTAAGTATGCCGGGCGTACCTCACGAAATGCAGGGCATGATGACTGATGATGTGATACCGCTTTTACTGCAGCAATTTCCTGCATCTTTTATTACTCACCGCACCCTGCTCACTTTTGGTATTGGCGAATCTATGCTGGCCGATTTGATACAGGATTATGAAGAAGCGCTGCCTGCAAATATTAAACTGGCCTACCTGCCCAATTATGGTATGGTAAGATTAAGGCTTACCGCCAGTGGCGCAAATGATGCCGAAACAAAAACACTTATCAATACTAAGTTTGAAGAACTGCAGATAAGGGTAAAAGATTTTTTGGTTACCAACGAAGATGAGCCCATGGAAAAAGTACTGGGAAAATTATTGCTGCAAAAAAATAAAACCATTGCTACCGCCGAAAGTTGTACCGGCGGTTATATTGCTCATCTCATTACAGGCATAGCCGGATCTTCTGCTTATTTTGAAGGTGGGGTAATAAGTTACTCTTATGCTATAAAAGAATCTTTGCTGGGAGTATCACATAAAATTTTGCAGGATAGCGGTGCCGTAAGCGAACCCGTGGTGTTGCAAATGGTAAGAGGCGCTTTACAAAATTTTAAAACAGATTATGCCATTGCAGTATCCGGCATTATGGGCCCTGCAGGTGGTACAGAAGATAAACCCGTGGGCACCGTTTGGATTGCGGTAGGAAATAATGAAAAACAAATAGCCCAAATATTTCATTTTCGTTTTAACAGGCAAAGAAATATACAGCTCACTGCAGTAAATGCATTAAATATGATGAGAGCTTTTATTTTGGAAGATAAACCTGGTTATTGAATCTGTTTAAAATTGTTGTATGAATTTTTTATTTGAGTGACTTGCTTTAAATTTATTATATGGTCTAAAATGTTCCCAATAGGTATGCCGATGAACGCCTGCCTGGCTGCGCCAGCAGACAGGGATTGTGACATCCCTACACAGATGTAGGGAATGACCCTATAAAAAACTAAAGCTGGTATTCAAAACATATTTCAAACAGCTTCTTAATTTTAAAATTTATTTTAAACTTCCATATGCTTTCTACCCGTCACGAAATATTTATAGAAGTAGCTTCTTCGCTTAGTTTTACCAAAGCAAGCGAAGCATTGTTTATTAGCCAGCCTGCCATAAGCAAACACATGAAAGCCTTAGAGGCTTTTTATAAAACAACATTATTTGAAAGAAAAGGAAATGCCATACACTTAAGTAAGGGAGGCCAGTTATTATTAAGCCGGCTGCAGGAAGCTAAAAAAATTCAGAACCAGCTGGAGTTTGAATTAAGCGTACTCAAAGATCATTTAAAAGCAAAAGGCCAGCTAAAGCTGGGCGCCAGCACCACGGTTGCCTTATATATTATTCCCAAAATTTTATCGGCCTTTCACCAAAAATATCCGGAGGTAAAAATAAGTTTGCTAAACAGGAACACAGATACTATTGTAAAAGCACTGGCAGACCAGGATATTGATATAGGTATTGTAGAAGGAAAGAAAAAAAATTCTACCATTTTATATCAGCCCTTTATTACAGATGAGGTAGTGGCTGTGTGCAGTACAAAAAGCACCATTGCAAAAAAAAAGTTATTTACCATAAACGACATAAAAAAATATCCCATCGTACTCAGGGAGCAGGGATCGGGCACCCTGGCTGCTCTTAAATATAACCTGGAAAAAAGTGGAATAAAAATAGCTGACCTTAATGTGAATGTGCGGCTGGCCGGTACCGAGGCTTTAAAAAATTTTTTAATAGAAGATGACTGTATTGGCTTTTTACCAAAAGTGGCTATATTAAAAGAATTGAGAGATGGATATTTAACATCCCTTAAAATTGAAAAATTTCAGATTGTAAGGGACTTCTTTTTTATACAACGGCATGGTACAGATAACATGGAGCTGAACAAACTTTTTATCAGGTTTTGCAAAAAGGAAGCATAACCATTGGTTATAGGGTATAATTAAATGCGTTGCAATGGTTATCATTTCATCTGTACTTTTATTAAATGCTTACATTAACCAGGCCTTTTACATTTGCCACAAATCTCCAATGCTCCCTTTGCAAAAAAGAGTATACATTATCTGCTCTTAATACCTATGCAATTTGCTGCCAGCAACCGCTAATAGTAGAGTATGATATATTTTCCGGTGTTTCAAAAACAACATTGCAGTTAAACAAAAATACTATGTGGCGTTATGGAGCTATGCTGCCGGTTTTAAAAGAAAAAAATATTGTATCGCTGCAGGAAGGTATGACGCCGTTATTTGCTTTAAACAAACTGGCCAGCCGTTTTGGATTTTCGGATCTTAGCATTAAAGACGAATCTTTTAACCCCACGGGTTCTTTTAAAGCCAGGGGTATGAGTGTAGCCATATCAAAGGCAAAAGAATTTGGAGTAGAACATTGTATAGTACCTACTGCAGGAAATGCAGGAGGCGCAATGGCGGCTTATTGCGCCAGGGCCGGTATAAAATGCACGGTGGTAATGCCCACCCATACACCGGCAGTGTTTAAACAGGAATGCGAATTGTATGGCGCCGGATTAATTTTAGTTGATGGCCTTATAAATGACTGTGCAAAAAAAGTAGCTCAACTAAATATAGACAACCGCTACTTTGATATGAGTACATTAAAAGAACCCTACCGGCTTGAGGGAAAAAAAACAATGGGGTATGAAATTGCAGAACAGTTAAACTGGCAATTGCCAGATACCATTATTTACCCGGCAGGTGGAGGCACGGGCCTCATTGGCATATGGAAGGCATTTAAAGAAATGAAATTAATGGGATGGATAACCGGGCCCCTGCCAAAAATGATAGCCGTGCAGGCAGAGAAATGTGCCCCCATTTTACATGCATTAAAAGATCCCCTAAACTGGAAAGATAATTTTACTCCTGCCGCTACCATTGCAAACGGTTTAGCCGTACCCTACCCTTTTGGGATGAATATGATGCTTTCTGTTTTAAAAGAATCGGGCGGAACTGCCCTTGCAATTAGTGAAGAAGATATTGTTGCAGGAGTAAAAGAAATAGCCAGGGAAGAAGGTTTATTAATTTCACCCGAAGGTGCAGCTACGTGGAAAGCACTGTTGTATTTAAAGGATACAAAAAAAATTCACCCTGCAGAAAAAGTATTGTTGCTCAATACAGGAAGCGGCTATAAGTACCTGTAAAATTTTTGATTATTATTATACGCATGTATAAATAATTATAGCTCTCTTATCAGCAATTATATTATAACAATTAATTGTCTTGTTAAGATTGCAATACTTTTTCAAAAACTTATCGTTGTGCAATTCATCAGGGAACCACAGTCACCGTCCAGTTATTGCTCCTGCGGCTCCAGATGATGGCATAATCTTTTCCATGCTGCAGCTGATATCTTTTTGCATTGGCATCATTACTAAAACGCAACCATCCATAATTATAAATATCAAATTTAAATACAAAGGGCTGTGTTGTTTTTAAAGGTACCGCCGTAAAAGTTTTGTTATCATCAGATAGATAAATAGTCATTTCGTTGTTGCCATACAGGGAAAGATAAATCCACGATGCATCATTGGCAGATGGAGGAGGATTTTGCTGAGGCTGCGGAGCAGGCGTATTATTGCGAGTGTTTTCTGCCGTGGAAATTCCTTTGGCATAATTCCATCCATCCGTAATGGCCCTTAGCCTGTTTGCTTTTGCAGGATGTGTAGCACTTGCGTAATCTGAAGCAATACTTTGCATGGCTGCCATAGCTTCATTTAACCCGGCACCCATTTTTGCCATTACATACCCGGAAAAATAATCGGCTTCAATTTCTTTTGCAGGTGTACTTCCACTGCTGCTCACCACATGGTTGCGGTAATGATGCCCCATTTCATGAGCAAGTACGCTTATTGATGCCCAAGTTGTCTGCGCATAACTGTCCAGGCTTTCAAGGAAATCATTATCATAAATTATATACCGCTTATTGCGAATGATAGTTGCATAGGCATTGTTTATTCCATTTTGCTCCTGGATGGTAAAATTTTCC
>JAYVGA010000304.1:0-3185 GCA_043772635.1 Chitinophagaceae bacterium | reverse complement strand
ATTTTCGAGCTCCGGAAATTTTTAAAATGTCCCTTTACCAGGGACATTTTTTATGGGCATAAGCCAGGGTTTTTATTGCATTAGTTATGCATTTTTATTATGGCTGCAAGTGAAACAATTGGCTGCTATGGATAATTCTTATTTCTTTATCAATTTACCTCCTTTAATAATTATTTTTATTTTTCTGATATTTTTAATATCCACAGAAGGATCGCCTTCTACTGCTATAATATCTGCCAGCAAGCCTTTTTTAATACTTCCTATTTTATCCGCATAACCAAATACTGCTGCATTAATACTGGTAGATGATTTTAAAATATCCAGTGGTTTCATGCCATAATCTGCCATCATTTCCATTTCTCTTGCATTATCTCCATGTGCAAATACACCCACATCGCCGCCCATACAAATAGTTACCCCAGCCTCCTGTGCCATACGGAATGTATTTCGTTTATTAATAATGCGCTCGGGTTCTGGCTCTGCCAAGCCTCCACCCCGAACTGGATTTTTTTGCCAGCCTTTGTATTGCAAAACAGCATCACCTGCAGCCAGTGTGGGGCAAAGCGCCACTGCTTTTTCTTTCATTAGTTTAAAAATTTCTGCAGTACCATTATCGCCATGTTCAATGCTGCTTACACCAGCTATAATGGCCCGGCGCATACCCTCGGGCGTAACTGCATGTGCTGTAACTTTTCTGCCGCTGCTGCCGGCAATAGCCACAATGGTTTTTAATTCCTCCAATGTAAATGTTGGCACAGCTTCTTCATTAAGACCATACCGGTAATCTGCATATACTTTTATTAAATCTGCACCTTTACCAATTTGTGTACGAACTGCATTGGCTATGCTTTCTATTCCGCTTACTTCTTCGGCACCAATTATACTTTCCAAATCGGGGTTATCTGATTTTGGCCCATACGTACCCTTGGCCACAATAGCCCTTGTAGCAATAATCATTCTTGGCCCAGCTACAATACCTTTCTCTATCGCTTTTTTTAAACCTGCATCATCATACATTGCACCCTCTGTACCCAGGTCTCTTACCGTAGTAAAACCCGCCATCAGTGTAGCTTTGGCATGGTTTACCGCACGTACTGTTCTTTCGGCCCGGCTTTCTTTAAGTACCTGGTCGTCCCAGGCAGTTTCGTTGTAAGGGTGTAAAAATAAATGTGCGTGCCCTTCTATAAGCCCCGGCAACAGGGTAGCATTTTTAAGTTCAATTACCACAGTACCTGCGGGCAATTTAAATGCAAGGGGGCCTGCGGCAGCTATAGTATCATTCTTTATTAATACTACCCAACCAGTATGCATCATCTCTCCATCAAAAACACGATCAGGTTTTAGCAACAGGTAATTATCCTGTTGGGCAAATGTGCTCAACACAAAAAAAATAAGAATTACCGGAAAACAAATTTTCTTTTTCATAAAGGGAAGTTAGCGGAAAAATAAAGTAACTGGAGGGACAAATGCAGAAATTTTGTTTTGACAATATTTAAAACATAAAAACAAGTAGGTGATACAATTAGATTTGCTCTGCTACCCTTTGCATATCTGCATTTAAGTATTTAAATAATTCTGATACAAATTCAGCATATTTAAACACTGTATTTGTGCAATAAAAAAAGCAATTAATTCCTTTAAATAAAATATCACCTAACCTTATTTACATTCTACTTCAAAATTTGTTTTAATGTGATTTACCAGGCATCTGCTTCTTATATCCGAATAGGGATGTGTTCTAAAAAAATCTGTAATGGCATCATGTTCTTCTCCTTTGGCCATCTCGTCCCAAAAGCTGCGGATAGCACATATATCGTATCCCAGTTTCCAGGTAAGGTCCAGGCCATAATAATCTGCTTCCAGTTCATTTTTTTGATTGAAAGATCCGGTGAGCAGCCTTTTCATTACAATAAAAGCTTCGCCCCATTCTCCAAAAAATTTATTGCTCGCCTTTAACTGTTTAATAGATGATTTTATATGCCCTTTTTCGTTGTGACCCATTTCATGCCCAATGATGGCATATAGCTGGTCATCATTTTTACATTTATTGAGCATAGCTGTAGTTATGAAAATTTTTCCACCCACAGTATAAGCATTTATGGTGGCAGTATCCTGCAGCAGAAATATTTTATATTCTATGCCCGTGGGTTTTGCTCTTTTCCTTACCAGGTTATCCAAAATTATTTGCAGCTTTCCATTCACAGGGTTTGCAGCATCAATTACAAAATTTTTATCTTTCTTTGATTCAATTAAAAACGTATCGCCAAATTTTACCTGGTCCTGGTCTGATACTTAAATATTAAACGTGGCCACTTTGCTGATAATATTATCTGCCTTACTCCATACATCGGATATTTTGCCTGAATCTGCTTTAAGGCAATCGTAGTTATACTGAATGCCTTCCGGTAATTTTCTTTCCTTTCCGGTTATGGCTTCATCTGCCGGCGAAGCAGAAAACTCATTGCAGGAAACAAAAAGAAAAATCCAGCAAACAAAAAAAATATTTTTTATCATCATTCGTTATTATTTTTTTAAAAATATTACCGCTATAAAGTGCGGTAGCTACAGAAAAACACCCATCATTCTTTAATAAAATCTTCAGGAAAAAACGAATAAAATTTTAACCTCAATAAAATGTAGAAAAGGCTGTATAAAAAAAGCCCCATATCGGGCTTTTTTTATACAGGAATAAATGTAATTACTTTTCAGTTAACAACCTCTTTAGCTTTTTCCCCTACTTTTTTAGCTCCTTTTTCTACCGCATCTGCTGCTTTGTTCACTCCTTTTTTAGTAACATCCCATGCATCATCTATAGCTTCGCCGGCCCGGTTAAAAAATCTGCCTGTTTTGCTAACAGCCTGGCCATCTTCAAGTTTTACTGTTTTACCCTCTCTTGTAACTTCTCCATTCCTTTTTACAATTACTTTATCTTCAAGTGTAACATCTTTATCTGCCAGCACATATTCATTGCTTCTCCATACCATAAGTTTGCCATCACGGTACATAACATCACCTTCTGCGGGTGCATATGGCGTAGTGCTGCTGATGGTAGTGGTAGTAGCATCAGGAGTAACCATCATACTGGTATCACTGTTTACAGTGGTGGTTTCTGTGGTGGTTTTTTGATCGTTGCATGCAGCTAATGAGCAAGCTGCCATGGCTAAAACAAACATTTTTTTCATCTG
>JAYVGA010000303.1:0-8788 GCA_043772635.1 Chitinophagaceae bacterium | reverse complement strand
CAAAATTGTAATAGAAAGAGTATTGCAAATGGGTAATTTACAAGAGTGGAAAAATATGTATAATTATTATAGCGAGGAGCAAATCTTAGAAACTATAGAATGGAGTGCACAATTAGATAAAAGAGATAAAGATTTTTCACTTTTCTTCTTAAACTCAGAGTTTTTGCATGCTGCATAAAGATTCTTTTATAATTGCCCCAAAAACCTTTTCTTTAATACAGGAGCTGCAAAGCATAGATAGTTTTCAAAATTTTTATTTAGTAGGAGGTACAGCCTTAGCTTTACAATTAGGTCATCGTAATTCTATTGATATTGATTTGTTTACCCAGAATGGTTTTAGTAATGAAACTATCATAAATATCCTCAGGGAAAGATATGAAGTACAGGAAGTTTTTAGTAGAAACAATACTGTCATTTCTTTGGTGGATAATATCAAAACAGATTTTATCACACACAATTACCCGCTGCTCCTTTCACCAATTACTGAAGAGGGAATAACTTTTTTAAGTAAAGAAGATATCTCTGCTATGAAAATACACGCCATTATACAAAGTGGCAAACGGCTAAAAGATTTTATTGATATTTATTTTTTATTGCAATACTTAACTATGAAGCAAATGCTGGATTTTTTTGTGCAGAAATACAGTTATAGCAATGCTATGATTGCCATGAAAGCCATCAATTATTTTGATGATATTGATGAGAATATTGATCCGCCTAAATTATTAAACCCATTAAAATTGGATCAAATAAAAAAAAGGATACAGGAGGCTACTTTAAAACCTAACAAATTGTTTAAATAAATAATCAGTAAAAAATTGCAACCTCATCCAGACCCTTTCTTTTAATATCGGGCACCCAGCATTCATTTGCTGCATAGCCAACCGGAATAAGCAAAAAAGGTTTTTCATTTGCAGGCCTGTTTAAAATGCTGCATAAAAAATTCATAGGCGATGGGGTATGGGTAAGTGCTATTAAACCTGCATGGTGTATTGCTGCCAGTAAAAAACCACAGGCTATACCCACACTTTCTGTAACATAATAATTTTGATGCTTATAATTATTATCTTCAACCTCATAACTTCTTTTAAAAACAATAATAAGGTAAGGGGCTATTTCTAAAAAAGGTTTTTGCCAGTCTGTACCAATAGGCTCCAGGTCTTTAATCCATTCTTCGCTCATTCTTCCGCTGTAACTTAATTTTTCTTCGGCCTCTGCCGCTATGCGTATTTGCTTTTTTACTTCAGCATCACTTACTACACAAAAGGTCCACGGTTGTTTATGAGCGCCGCTGGGTGCGGTACCGGCAGATAAAATGATGTTTTCAATTACTTCCTTTGGTACCGGTTTGTTGCTAAAGTTGCGGCAGGTTCTTCGTTTATTCATATGCAATAAAAACCGGGCAGACCTTTCCTTCATTTCATCCGCACTATACATTTCTTTGGTATAAGAAATAAATGGATGCCCGTTTATAAGTTTTCTGCTTTGCATAACAGTATTTTGTCGAAATTTACTGCAAACAATTTTAACCGATGAATAATAAATCAGCTTTCTTATTTCTTATTGCTATTTTCTTATTTCTTATTACACAGGCACAGCCCGGCAGATGGCAGCAAAGGGTAAGGTACAATATGAGTATAGATATGGATGTAAACACTAATAGATTTACCGGCAGGCAAAAATTAGCCTACACAAATAACTCTCCCGATAAATTAACCAAACTTTTTTATCATCTTTATTTTAATGCTTTTCAACCTAACAGCAGCATGGATGTGCGCAGCAGGGAACTGGGCAAACAAATAATTAATGGACGTCCCGATTGGGATAGCAGGGTAAAAGACAGGATATCTAAATTAAAAGAAAATGAGATTGGGTATCAAAAAATAAAATGGATAAAAATGAATGGCGTACAGCAGCCATTTAAGTACCATGAAACCATACTGGAAATAAATCTTACCAAAGCAATGCTGCCCAACACTACCATTATTGTAGAGATGGAGTTTGAAGCACAGGTTCCTTTGCAGGTGCGGCGAAGCGGGAGAGACAACCCTACAACAGGCGTGCGTTACAGCATGAGCCAGTGGTATCCAAAATTATGTGAGTACGATAACGATGGATGGCATTCCAACCAGTATGTGGCAAGGGAATTTTATGGCGTATGGGGCGATTTTGATGTAACCATTAATATAGATAAAAATTATAAACTCGGTGCCACTGGTGTGCTCGTTAATGCCGCAGAAATTGGATGGGGATACGATAAACCCGGCACTGCATTAAAACCAACAGCTAATAACAAACGCAATTGGCATTTTACAGGAAACAATATTCATGATTTTGTGTGGGCGGCCGATCCTGAATACAAACATATTGTTCGTACCATAAACAATGGCCCCGTTATTCATGTAATATATAATGATAAACCGGGTGACGTAAAAAATGACAGTGCCTGGATGAAGATAGCCGATGCAGCAGTAAAAGTATTACCCTTTATTGAAAAGAACTTTGGTAAATATCCTTACCCGCAATATTCTTTTATTCACGGCGGCGATGGAGGAATGGAATACCCCATGGCCACTTTAATAAGTTCTGCCTCTATGGGCACAGCAATACATGAGTGGATGCACAGCTGGTACCAGATGATGATGGGCACCAATGAAAGTTTGTATGCCTGGATGGATGAGGGTTTTACCAGCTATGCAGAAAACCTGGTTACCCAGTTTTACAATGGCTGGCCCGATATTGCAAATTATGAAGATGCCTTAAAAAAACAACCCAATGATGAAGCACTGAACAACCTTGTAAAAAATGTATTGCCACAACAGCATAGCGGGGCATACAGCAGTTATTTCCGCCTGGTGCAAAGCGGGCTGGAAGAACCGCTTACTACGCATGCCGATTATTTTAATACCAACACAGCCTACAGTGCTGCAGCTTACTCTAAAGGAGAAGTGTTTATGGAGCAGCTGGGTTATATAGTGGGGGCAGCGGCCAGGGATAAAATTTTACTGGAGTATTATAAACAATGGCGCTTTAAACACCCCAATGTAAACGATCTTGTAAAACTGGCAGAAGATGTAAGCGGTATACAGTTAGACTGGTACCAGATGTATTTTGTAAACTCTACCAAAACTATTGACTATGGAATAGATAGTTTGTGGGAAGAAAACGGCATATCTAAAATAAGATTAAAGCGGTACGATAATATGCCCATGCCCGTAGATCTTCAGCTGAGTTTTAAAGATGGCACCACGCAAATGTTTTATATACCGCTTAATTTAATGTATGGGGCAAAAGAAACAGAAAACAGCAGCCAGGCAAGATTTGTTTTAGAGCCCTGGCGTTGGACGCACCCTGCTTACACGGTAGAATTTAAAAACAAACTGATAGATGTAAAAAGGGCAGAAATAGATCCCACTAAAAGAATGGCAGATGTAAATAGAAAAAATAATGTGCTGGAGTTAAACTGGTAAAAGCTATAAATAATTTACACAACAATGCCCCATTTTACCGGGGCATCGTTGTGTAAAATCAGCCTGTAATCTCATCTTCCAAAATATTTATTTACTGCTTCTACCCGGTTGCCTACATGCAGTTTGTTGTACACATTGTACACATGCTTGCGCACCGTTTCGGAACTGATATTTATTTTTTCTGCAATTTCTTTATACACCATTCCGTTGGCCAGCATTTCTAAAATTTCCAATTCTCTTTTTGTGAGTATGTCAAGAGAGCCATCTGTAACTGCAGCAGGTTTATGCTGAAAAGCCATTACTACTTTTCTCGCTATCTGGCTGCTCATGGGTGCACCGCCTTCGTATAATTCTCTTATGGCTTCCAGTAATTTTGAAGGTGCAGTTTTTTTTATGATATAACCACTGGCACCTGCATTTAATGCTTCAAATATTTTTTCATCTTCTTCGTAAATGGTGCACATCATAAACAGCATATCGGGGCAGGTGGGCTTTAATTTTTTTACAACTTCAATGCCATCTATGCCGCCAAGATGTATATCCATTAATACAACATGAGGTTCAAATATGGGGAGTTTTATAAGCGCATCTTCGCCATTTTCGCAGGAGCAAACCAACTCAAATCCTCCGGCCATATTAATAATCTGTTCCAAAGCCTTCCGGATATCAAGATTGTCTTCTACTATAGCAACCGATATATTCATAACAACAAATGTGGTAAAAATTAGCACAATAAAAAATACCCTAAACCGGTAATACGATATGCATACAAAGCAGGGCAACCGAAAAGAAACAAAGTAACCAAAAAAGCTTCGCTTTTAATTTTTTGCCGGTAAGACGGCAAGGCGAAAAGAAGAAGTTAACAGTACACGTCTTACCAACTTACCGGCAATATCTTTGTTTATATTTAAAATATTTGCCACAAAGAGACAAAGGCACAAAAAGCTTCGCTTTTAATTTTTTGCCGGTAAGACGGCAAGGCGAAAAGTAAAAATAAATTAGCAGCAGATGTCTTACCGACTTGCCGACAAAAATTTATTTACTTAGTGTTTCCTGAATATTACTTCACCGGCTGGTACAATAAAAACTTTTCTTTAAAATATTCTTCCTTAAAAATTTTATCAATTTCCCAAACAAATGGTTTGCAGCCGCTTTCAAAAATTTCTTTTGCAAGGTCGCCACCTTTAAGACAGATGAGGCCATTGGCATCTTCATCTTCTTCTTTGTTTTTATTTTTTTTGATAAGAGGTTTACTCCAGCGCCACAAATCTTTTAAAGGCGCCACAGCTCTTGATACCACTGCATCAAACTGCCTGTTTTTTATTTCCTCTCCTCTTGTATGTTGTGTGCTGATATTTGCCAAACCAATTTCTTCAGCTATTTCATCTATTACCAGCAATTTTTTATTAATGCTGTCTACCATATGAAATTGTGTTTCCGGAAAAAAAATGGCCAGCGGCACTCCCGGAAATCCACCACCACATCCAAGATCCATCACTTGCATATTTTTTTTAAAATTAAATTTTGTGGCTATAGATAAAGAATGCAATACATGGTGCAGGTAAAAATTTTCCATATCTTTTCTGCTGATCACATTTATCTTTTCATTCCAGCCTGTGTAAAGTTCTTTTAATGCCGCCAGTTGTTTTTCCTGTTGCGGCGTAAAGTCTGAAAAATATTTTTTCACTATTTCCATTTTATAATTTTTTTATCTCAAATTATTAATGCCTTTCCATATTCTCCACACCCTCCCCCGCCGGGGGAGTTGGAGGGGGCTTTACTTCCAATGCTGCTTCGGCTTTCTCATCAGCGCCGGTGCAAATAAAAGGTAATAAAAAAACATCCATATATCAAAAAATATCAGCAAAGGCAGCAGGTCTTTTTCTCCTAGTTTATTCATGGCTTTTGCATATATCACAGTTTGGATAATTATTTTAATTCCAAAAACGATAAGGCTCAGTTTCCAGCTGTAAAAAACAGCACTCACAATAAGCAATGGGTAAAAAATAAAATTTACCAGTGCATACAGCGACAGTAAGAATTTATGTATTGGTTTATAAAATTTAGAAGTGGTGTAGTGTCTTTTTTTCTGCTTAAGCCATTGCTGCCAGGTAGCTGCAGGCTTACTTAAAGTAAAACTATTGTGATCAATATTTATCCTGGTATTTATTTTGGTGGCTGCAGCATTAATAAAAAGATCATCATCGCCGCCGGGCACATGGTTGTGTGCAGCAAAACCTTTGTGCCTGAAGAACACTGCTTTTTTATAAGATAAATTTCGCCCTACTCCCATGTAAGGAATTCCTGCCAGGGCATAACTCATGTATTGTAATGCGGTATGAAAAGTTTCCCAGCGGATAAGCTTATTAAGCAATCCTTTCTTTTTATGATAAGGCCCGTACCCTAAAACTATTTCTGTATCATCGCCATAAGCATTTTGCATACTGTTTATCCAGTGTTCGCTTGCAGGCACACAATCTGCATCTGTTAAAAGTAGTATTTCATGTTTGGCAGTTTTTATCCCAATGCTTAAAGGAAATTTTTTACCCGGAATCATTTTTGCTTCCTGTGTAAGTTCCACAACCTGCATCTGCTTAAATTTTTTTTTTAACTCTTCTAAGATGTATTTGCTTTCGTCGTAAGAATTATCGTTTACCACAATAACTTCATGCGTAGTATCATATTTTTGAATAAGCACACCGGGTAAATTTAGTGCCAGGTTGGCTGCTTCGTCTCTTGCACAGATAATAGCGCTTACTGCATGGGTTTGAGAACTTGATTTTTTGTGTTGTCTATAAAAAGCCAGCCTGCTGAAAAAAAATATATGGTAAAAAATCTGGATAAATGCAGCAATACATAAGAGTATAAATACAATAAGCTGCCAGTGCAGCATTAGTAGTTTTGGTAAATACATAGCTGCAAAAATAAGTGATAACGGCTACAGTGCAATTGAGTTTTAAAGCTGTAAAAAATTGCTGCACAGAGATACCAAGCTTTTTAAAATATATGCCTGTTAATAAGATGCTTTACAGGGTTTGTATTGCTTATCCCCACAAGAACTTTTAAATTTTATCTTTGCCATCTTTTAAAAAATAAAAATGGCTTCACTTCAGTTTCAAATAAATGCAACACATCAGGGCAGTAATGCAAGGGCAGGATTGATAACTACCGATCATGGCCAGGTAGAAACCCCCATTTTTATGCCCGTGGGTACCGTGGGAAGTGTAAAAGCGGTAACCCAGCAACAGCTGGTAAAAGATGTGCAGGCGCAAATTATATTGGGCAATACTTACCATCTTTATTTAAGGCCCGGTCTTGAAGTGCTGGAAGCAGCTGGTGGTCTGCATCAGTTTATGGGCTGGCAAAAACCCATACTTACAGATAGCGGCGGATACCAGGTATTTTCTATGGCAGGTACCAGGAAAATAAAAGAAGAAGGCGTGGTGTTTCAATCGCATATAGACGGCAGCAGACATTTGTTTGCACCGGAAAATGTGATGGATATACAACGCACTATTGGCGGCGATATCATCATGGCTTTTGATGAATGCCCGCCGGGTGGGAGCGAATATAACTATGCCAAAACATCTATGGAACTTACACACCGCTGGCTGGACAGGTGTTTTAAACAGTTTACCGATACGCCGGATAAATACGGCTATACACAAAATCTTTTTCCAATTGTACAGGGTGGGGTGCACCACGACCTGAGAAAACAATCCTGCCGGTACATTGCATCTAAAAATGCAACGGGTAATGCCATAGGAGGATTAAGTGTAGGAGAACCCATAGAAACCATGTATGAAATCTGTGCACTCTGTTGCGATAATTTACCGGCAGATAAACCACGCTACCTCATGGGCGTGGGCACACCCTGGAATATTTTAGAATGTATTGCAATGGGTATAGATATGTTTGATTGTGTAATGCCTACAAGGAATGGCCGTAATGCCATGCTGTTTACTTCTAAAGGTGTAATTAATATTGATAATAAAAAATGGGAAAAAGATTTTTCTGTGCTGGATGATGGAATAGATTGCGAACTGAGTAATTATTACAGCAAAGCCTACCTGCGCCACTTAATGAAAAGTAAAGAATATCTTGGCCTAACCATTGCCAGCATTCATAACCTTGCGTTTTATTTATGGCTGGTAAAACAGGCAAGGCTGCATATTGTAAACGGCAATTTTAAAAGCTGGAAAGAAGAAATGGTTGTTAAACTTCAGCAAAAGTTGTAATGTATTTATTGGGTTTGCACAATATCTGCGCACATAATAAAGTTATATCTTGTATTTGTTTTAAAACGCTGTTTGATTTAAATATTTTGAATACCAACTTTAGTTTTTCATAGAATCATCGTTGTGTCACAAACCTTTCATCGGCATACATAATAGCATCTTTTATCAACATAATAATAAAAAAATAAATAATCCAAACAGCTTCTGAATAAAGAAACAATTTACTTATTATGAAAAAAATCTTTCTTCCTTTATTGTTCTGTTTTTTTATTCCTGTATTTATGCAGGCACAAACAGGCACGGTTCAAAATGCTTCTATACCTAAAGATGCACCGGTAGATGTAGAAGTAACAGACTTTAAAAACAATATGCTGCAGAATGAAATCATCATTTTTAAAAGTAAAGTAAACAGTAAAGAATACCAGGGTATAACCAATGAAGCCGGAAAGTTTTCTACCCGCCTGCCCGCAGGCGATGTGTACGAAATATTTATCCTGGGTTTTAAAGATTCTACCAGTTATAATTTTTTAGAAATTCCGGCCACACAGGGCAATGCTTATTATAAAAATCCATTTAAGGTAGACATACAGTTTTTGCCTGCAAAAACTTTTGTGCTGGATAACTGTACTTTTGAAACCGGTAAAGCCACTTTACAGCCAGAAGCCTTTGCAGTATTGGACGAGCTGGTAGCATACCTTAACCGAAAAGATGATCAGCGTATAGAAATAGGCGGGCATACCGATAATGTAGGAACCGCCGCCAATAACCTTAAACTATCTATGGGCAGAGCTACTGCCGTTATGGATTATTTAATTGCCAAAGGAATAAGTGCCGACAGGTTAACTGCAAAGGGTTATGGTTTAACGGAGCCCATAGAAGATAATGCAACTGCAGAAGGCAGGGCAGAAAACCGGCGTACAGAAGTAAAAGTGATAGATTAGAATATGTGAGACATAAAAAAACAAGCTTATTTGCTTAAGTTTTTTACATAACGGTTAATGATTACTTAGCGGGCAAGGTTTTTTTTAATTAAATCATATAGATGTTTTGCGCTATCATAAAATCACCGCAGTTTTTAAT
>JAYVGA010000302.1:0-25607 GCA_043772635.1 Chitinophagaceae bacterium | reverse complement strand
ATATTATCCAATCAAATCCGTGACCAGGTAATTCAACACAAAAAACAGTAAAATTACTATGAATAAAAATTGCGGTTTCCGAAAACAGTATTATGTTTGCTAAGAATTTATAAATGACTGTTACCTCTGTTATTCATTTATTCAAATAAAACCCAACACATTTATATTAATGATTTCATAAAACAAGCTCATTTTAAGAGCCGGGTATTTGAAATCTTAAACCACAAGAAAATGAAACCTCAACTTTCTGCCTCAAGGGTTGCAACCCTTAAAGTTATTATTGTAACTTTTTCTTTCCTTTTTAATTTTTCTGTAATAGCTCAAACCATCCAGGGTACTGTTTTTGAAGATAAAAACTATGGCGGCGGCAATGGCCGGAGCCTTTCGGCATCTTCCGGACTTCCGAGGCAGGGTGCAATAGTAGAGTTATATGATAACGCAGGTAATTTTATTCAAAACACCTCCACCGATATTTTCGGCTCATATAACTTTTCAGATTTGGGCGAGGACACTTACAAAGTAAGGGTTGTAAACAGCTCTGTTAGTTCTGCCAGGGCAGGATATATATCCACACTAATACCAGTACAAACTTTTATTACCGAGGTTTTTGTTGCCGGCTCGCCATTTCAGGTTCAAAATAAAGTAGGAGGCCAAATCCCTTCAGAACAGGATGCACCGGCTAATACTTCCGGGCTTAATTTAAATAGTTTAAACAGTGTAGCAGGACAGGAAGTTCAATCACTGGCCACGGCAGCAGTTACTTCTTCTTTATATGCAACTGGTGTTGATTTTGGTTTTTGCTTTGATGTGATCGTAAATACAAATGATGCAGGGCAGGGTTCATACAGACAATTTCTTATAAATGCTACCAATCTTGGAGATGAATCTTCTTTAAACCAAAGTGGAAATACGTGGAATGCAATTGCTTCTATAAATGCCCCACAGGCTTTGCCAGCAGCAAAAGAAAGCAGCATCTTTATGATATCCGATGGTGCAGATCACCCGGGGCTTAGGGCAGGGTTAACTAACTTATTATCTGCAAATGGAGTTGCAGTTATTACTACATCTACCAGCTTATATCCACTTTTGGCTTACAGCGTTGGTCCTAATCCGGATAACACCAGTATTGATGCAGGTACTCAAACTGCAAACGTGGGCAATACAAATAATACTATTCTGGGTACAGGTGGAACAGTTGGTGTAGGGCCAAATGCAATCCCAAACTCAGGCGATGAATTTGTATTGTCTCAGCTTAATGGTCCTGAAGTTGAAATTAATGGAAATGCAAGCCAGTATCCTTTACAGATATTTGCAAATAATGTAAGAGTAAGATGTATATCCATGCACAGCAGTGCTGCCGATATTCATATTATGGGAGGCAGTAATAATTTAATTGAGCAGTGTGTTATTGGTGCCACAGCAATAAGTTTTACACCTCCTGCAATAAGAGGTGGTGGCTCAAGGGCTTTAATTTATTTTGATTTGGGTTCTGTATCAGCAACCGTTCAAAATAACCTTATTGGTTTTTCTTCCCAGGAAGAAATGCGTTTTCGTTTTTGGGATGCACAAAATATTAACTATACGGTTATTAATAATGAAATTGCCGGTGGCATTGCAGGTACACCCGGCCCTGGCCCTGGCATTGCCACAAACGATAACTATACGCCAAGTCCAAATAATGCAAGTGCAAAAGGCACATTATTTATAAAAGGAAATTTAATAAGAGACTGTGGGCCTACCGGTATAAGCTCGGGTGTGCATTACAATTTTGCAAATGCCAATCAATTTCTTACTACGGTAGAAGAAAATACATTGATCAGGAACTCAGCTGGTTTTCAGGCATTGTTTGGAAGTGGAAATGATATTATTCTTCATAATTTAATAAAGGATAACAGGAATATGGGTGTAAGAATTGCCAATAGATCTAATGATCCGGCAGTGGTAACCACAGGTGTAAAAGTATCTCAGAATTCTATTTACAATAATGGAACAACAGCCGGTGGAACATCTGGTTTAGGAATTGATTTAAATGAAGATCATGTTACTGCAAATTCCGGAACGTATAATTTGGCCGTTCCTAATATGCGCATGAATTATCCAGTAATAAATCTTTTAACTTTAAATGGTACAACAGTAACTATGAGTGGTTTTGTAGGTTCTGCCGCTAACCAATCTGCTTTTGGAAATGCAAAGCTTGAATTTTTTAAATCCAACAGTGCAGATAATAACCAGGCCGGAGAAAAAATTGTTGGAGATCTTTTATCAGAACAGCATGGCGAGGGCGAAATATATTTAGGAAGCGGATTAGCTGATGCTAACGGCAATTTTTCCATCAGCTTTTCTACAACACTATTTCATTCAGGAGATGCCATAACGGCCACGGCTACAGATGGCAACAATAATACTTCCGAATTTAGCCCCGAGGTTTTTATAACTACTTTACTGCCCGTTGCTGTTTTTAATTTTAAAGCGGTTAAACAAAATAATAACCAGGTAAAACTAAACTGGCAGGTGAGCAAAGAAATTAATATTAAAGAATACGTGATAGAACATAGTGTAAATGGATTACTGTTCTTTGAAAAAGGAAAAGTTACCTCAGCCGGGTTGGATAATTACCAGTTTATTTCTAATAGCATGGTTGCAGGAATAAATTTTTACAGGCTAAAAATTACCGGAACAGATGGCCATATAAGTTACAGCGAAATTTGCCGCTTAAATGCAGAGAAAGAAAATACCGTAATGGTATTTCCAAGCCCTGCCACAACAGTAATAAACATCACAGTTTCTACCCCGGTAATAAACAAACCGGCTACCATTACTATCGTAAGTATGGATGGCAGGGTGGCCATGCAAAAAAATATTAATGCCATGGGGCAAATAGAAACTGTAGCTGTAAGTAACCTTGCTAATGGTAAATATTATGTTAGCATCAGTATAGATGGAACGGTAATTAATAAACCAATACTCATTATTAAATAAGATCAGGTTAAAATTCATTTATAAGTCAGCTAAACCAAATATTTCTTTTAAAAAATTATCATTAGAAAAATACAATACCCGTAAAAAAAACACCCTGGCTTAAAATGCCAGGGTATTTTTTTAATATAATTAAATTTTTATACCAAAGCCGCTTCATGTTTTTGAGGCATGGCTTCAATGAAAGGCAAAGAGAAGCATTACTTTTATGGAAAGCTGATGGGGAAATTGTAAGTGGGAAATATAAAGACAAATTTTCGGTCACAGACAGAACTGCAAGGAGAGATTTGGTGGAGATGGCTAATCTTGGCATTTTAAAAAAGAAGGAGATAAAAAGACGGCTAAATATCTTTTTGTCCGTTAAATGTCCGTAACACTATGAGCATGAAATACAGGGAATAAGAGGGGCAAAAATTATAAAAATTTGGCTGATATATGGTGGATATAATCCTAAATAATGAATTGCGCCGATTGCACCATGATTGCTTCATAATTGCACAATAGCTGACTGAATTGATACTAATGAACATCTCTCCAATCAAATTCAACTATTCAAATCTGTTTTCAAAGGCAGAGAAGATGTATTTGCAGTTCGTTGGGAGAAAGAAAATAAAAGTGGTTATATGCCTGCTTATTTTTATGACCCATACATGCATCGGGCACATAAAATAAAGGGAGGCACTTTCCAAAATTACAAAGACAAAATCTACTTAAAGCTAACCGGTCAATAGTCCTGCTTCAATATACTATCATCCTATTTTACGCCTCTTTTTTCATTAGCTCCCTATGCATTTTTTTTCCTTCTCTTACTATTATTTCTATAATCTCTTCTATATCTTTTTTTGATGTGCGGAAATTTACAATGCAACCACGCAAACAGTATTTATCATTTACAATTGCATTTGATAAAAATACTTCGCCTCCCTTTTGCAATTGATTAAGCAATGCTTCATTTAGCCTGTTTAGATAAGCCTTATTATTTTCACTCTCATGGCCAAAACCTGGTGGAACATATCTTAATGTAGAGATACTTAAATTTTGTGTAACGGCTTCCAGTTCTGAATGGCTTTTTGCCAGGCTAAATAATAATTCAGACAGTTGAATATCTTCATCAATCATTTTTATATAACCGCTACGCCCCACCTGTTGTAAAGTAAGCCAAACTTTTAATGCCCTGAACCCACGGGAATTCTGCAATCCGTATTCATAATAATTATGAGCAGGTTCATCGGTACTGGCAAAATTATAATACACCGGATGAGAACTAAAGGTTTGCAATAAGTGCTCCGGATTTTTTACCAAAGTACATCCGGCTTCAAGCGGGTTGTATAACCATTTATGCGGATCAAGGGCAATAGAATCTGCATCTTCCATACCGGCAAATAATGTTTTTAATTCCGGAATTATGGCTGCAGGTATGCCATAAGCGCCATCTATATGAAACCATATGTCATAGGCTTTACAAATAGCTACAATACCCTTCAGGTCATCCACTGCACCGGTGCTTACATCTCCGGCAGTGCCAATAATCATCATGGGCGTGCATCCATTTTTAATATCTGCTTTTATGGTTTGCTCTAAAATTTTATTGTCCATTTTATTAGCGGCATCTGTGGGTATCCAGCGGATAGCTTTGGTACCTATACCAAATAATACTGCCGCTTTATCTATCCATGAATGCGTTGTTTTGGAGCAATAAACAACAAGTTTATCTATTGCATTTGAAATGCCATCTTCCTTAATGTTTCCGGGAGTTTTTATATTTCTTGCAGTTACAAAAGCAGTAAAGTTTGCCATATTGCCCCCGCTCACCAATATGCCTCCATAGATTGGCGATACCCCAATAAATTCTGCCAGCCATTTGATAGTTTGTTTTTCAATTTCAGTTGCAACAGGACTTAATATTTGTGCGCCCACATTTGGGTTTACGGCAGCGGCCAGCAAATCGGCCAGGGCACCAAGCGGAGCTGCAGATGAAGTGATATAACCTAAAAATTTTGGATGGCCATTCAATAAAGAATGATTGAGCAACAATTCAGCAGCTTTAGAAAGTAATTTTTTTGGAGCTGTACCATTTTGCGGCAGAGAGGAACTGCCCAATATTTTTTGCAACTGCTTTGAAGTATCGCCGGTTGTAACGGGTCTTTCCTCAATGGTATCAATAAAATGAGCTATGCTGTCTATTAGCTGATAGCCAATATTTTTAAACTCGTCTTTATTTATTTCTATTGGTGTTTTACGTTGGCGAGCCATGGATCATTTTTTTCTGATTTTAAAAAGTAAAAAAATATGATTTAGGTTTTAAAATAAGAAATTTACCTGGTAAGTTTAAGGTAACATTATTTGACCTTTGCCTTTTACCTTTTGACCTTTGCCTTTTGACCTTACGCCCACGTAATATCTCCCGGATCTAAAGATGCAATAAAATCGTTGCTTACTTTTTGACCTGCAGCAATCATTTTTTTCATTTCTGCACTGTCAAAAGTTAAACCGCCGGGGCCGCCGCCTAAAGGTTTATCTGGCCTGAAAGTAAAAAACTTTAAAGGAACTTTATCCTGGAAGGGATTGTCTACAGCTTTTACTCTAAAAAACTCATCTACCTTAGCTGCATCTACACCCGCTTTTTTCATTTTGCTTTTTACCGCATCAATATATACCAAGGCATCATTGTATTGGCCGGGAACAATCAAATCGTTCTTACCCACATCTTCTGTAAAAATATCTATGGTTTGCTGCAGTATAGGAAAGATGGTTTTAAACTCTGCATCTAGTACTACTTTTTGGCCTGTAGATAAAAGGATGGTAAAAATTTCTTTAGCACCGTTATCAATAGCCATTTGCACACCTGCATATTCTCTTACACCACCATCTACAAACTGGTAATTGGGGTTAGGCTCGCCGGCCACTTTTAAATTTACTTTTATGGGTGGCATAAAAACGGGCTGGCAGGCAGATGCCATTACTGCTTTGCGAAAATGATCTGCATTGCTCAGCGTTTTTATTTCGTAGTTTTTAGCGGGGGCAGGGTTGGCATCATTGGTAAAAACTACCAGCTCGCTTGTTTGAAGGCAGGTAGTGGTTAAAAATATTTTTTTGCCCGATTCCTGTAAAATGGCATAATTAGCATCAGTGTAAAACTGCATTATTAAATTCCATAAAGGGTTGGCATCAAAAATAGAATGCTGATTCAGCCTGTCGCCGATGTTGCTTTTTTTAATGATGTCTTCTGTTTTTATGGTGGTATATAATTCTTCCAGTAAGTCGAAAGCGCCCATGGCAGCCAGCGGGGCAATGAGCGAACCGGTGCTGGTGCCCACATAAATATCAAAATCAAGGTGGGGATATTCTTTTAATAATCTTTTAATTACTCCCACGGCAAAAGCTCCTTTGGAGCCGCCACCACTTATTACCAATGCTCTGCTCATAGCAAATATTTTTATTGATTAAAAGGTTCAATTGTTTTTTTGATCTTGCTTATGCGAAGCCCCAGGGCTGTTTGCAGCCACCAGGTATTAAATTCATAATCCCGGTGTGCGGTAAGGCCCAGCACCAGCTTGTTCAGCACATCTACATGAATACCACCACCTGCAAGTTTTTGTTTACCGGTGCCCCAGATATGATCGGCAGTAAGATGCACATTTGCAGCACTGCCAAAGGGCCCGGCATTAAACGTTTTTAATTTTACAGAAATGGTAGGACCAAACTGGCCTTCAAAAGTTTTGGCGCCGTAAAATGCTCCTGCAATAATTCCTGCCCTTAGTTTTTGCGGCACTACTGTAAACTGCGGAATTAACTGAAAGCCGCCCACATATAAATCGGCACCACGGTGAAAATTAGTGATCATGCCATTGTGTAATTTGGCGTGCATTACAAAACCTTTTGGAAATTCGGGATCATCCTGTGCAATACCCTGGATGGTAAAAAAACAGTAGATCATCATTGGGAGAAGCCTTGAGCATATCATTCTCATATAAGTAGTTTAAAGTACTTTGTAAAAATATACTGCGGGCTTTATAAATGCAATACCTCATTATGGTGATAGGAAAAATTTTTGATAAAAAAATAGCCGCAGAATTTATCTGCGGCTTTGTGGAGAGTATCCCGAAGACGAACCGACGACCTTCCCGAACACATTCGGGACGCTTTAGCCAGCTGTTGTAATCAGCAACTCAATATATTTTCTGCTCTTTTTGTTTTTTATTTCAAGTTCCCTCTGCATAGCCTCTGGCCTTGATTCAAATTCTTCATGGTGCTTTATAATCCAATCATTTGCCTTTTTAGTTGACTTGCTACCTGAATTGTTGTGACGAAATATTCTGTCAGACAGATTTTCTGTATGCCCAACATAATATTGGTCAAGTGATGAAGAGTATAGTATGTATATATAAAAAGACATAAAAAAAATCCTGCCGAAGCAGGATATG
This sequence comes from Chitinophagaceae bacterium, assembly GCA_043772635.1. GTDB lineage: Bacteria > Bacteroidota > Bacteroidia > Chitinophagales > Chitinophagaceae > Ferruginibacter. The sequence goes on along the minus strand of JAYVGA010000302.1, from coordinate 18,207 downwards.
TTTTGTGGAGAGTATCGGGGTCGAACCGACGACCTCTTGCATGCCATGCAAGCGCTCTAGCCAACTGAGCTAACCCCCCTTTTATTTTTTAAAAGAACAGACGTCCATCCCCAAATGGACTGCAAATATAAAAGCAATGATCTATGCCTCAAAAACTATTTTATTTATGCCCCCGTGCTGCATCAAACTAAAATTACCCCCATTAACCAAACGGATGTATATTTATTACAAATTAAAAAAATCATGTGTATTAATGATGGCTATAAATATTTATAAGATTTAAAAAGCATCAACTCGTGGCAGGCATAGCAGCACAGTTTTATCTTAATTATTTTTTTAAAATTTGCGATTAAATAATGCCAAATCAAATGAAAATGATATTTACCGCAAACAATATTATTTTATTGGCAGCAGCAATAGCAACTGCTTTAATGGCTGGCTTATTTTTTAACTGGACAAATGCCATTACCGGTGGCCTGCATAAATTACCCGACAGCCAATATATTTCTGCCATGCAATCTATTAACCGGGCTATTCAAAACCCTGTATTTTTTCTGGCTTTCTTTGGCGCTGCTATTTTATTGCCGGTGAGCAGCTATTTATATTATCAATCTCCATTACCCATTACATTTTATTTAGTTTTTGCCGCAACCATTTTATATATATGCGGCGTTATGGCCGTTACTATTTTTGGAAATATTCCTTTAAACGAAACACTCGATAAATTTAATTTAGCCAAAGCCACTCCTGAAGAAATATATAAACTACGCCTGGCATTTGAAGCCAGGTGGAATAGTCTTAATACCATAAGAACACTCACCTCATTTGTAAGCCTGCTGCTTATTTTAATTGCCTGCATAAATACTAAAACACCCTGATGCTGTAAAATTATTTTGCAACAGCAGCTGCATGTTTTTTGTTGCTCATTTTATTTAAAACCCCGCAACTTTCGGGTTTTACAAACATGCAGCGTGCAATACCTTTACAGCCTTAAATAAAAAATATGAAGGAGCAGGAGCACATCAATTACCAGCGTATAGCCCAGGCAATTACATACATCAAAGAAAATTTTAAAGAGCAGCCCAATTTGGATGAAGTGGCTGCAAAAGTTCATGTAAGTCCGCATCATTTTCAAAAAATGTTTACGCATTGGGCCGGCGTGAGCCCAAAAAAATTTTTGCAATACCTGAGTGTACAACATGCCAAACAGATATTAAAAGATAAGCAGGCCAGCCTCTTTGATGCCGCTTACGAAACCGGCCTTTCGGGCACAGGACGCCTGCACGATTTGTTTATTAAAATAGAAGGTATGACCCCCGGAGAATTTAAAAAGGGCGGCCAGCATCTTCTTATTAATTACAGTTTTGCCGAAAGCCCTTTTGGAAATATCCTGGTGGCTTCTACCACAAAAGGCATTTGCTATATGGCATTTGCAGATGATGAACAGCAATCATTTTCAGATCTGCAAAAACATTTTCCCAATGCACAGTTTAAACAAATGGTTGATATAATGCAGCAAAATGCTCTTTTCATTTTTACACAAAACCGGAGCACACTGCAGCAGATAAAACTGCATTTAAAAGGAACTGATTTTCAAATAAAAGTTTGGGAAACACTTTTAAAAATTCCCATGGGGCAGTTATCTACCTATGGGGCCATTGCTGCACATATTAAAAACCCAAATGCCTCAAGATCAGTAGGCACGGCCATTGGCAGCAATCCTGTTGCATTTTTAATTCCCTGCCACAGGGTTATACAGGCCGGCGGAACAAGTGGGGGTTATATGTGGGGGGCCACAAGAAAATCGGCTATCATTGGCTGGGAAGCTGCAAAAACTTTTGCCCGGATTTAACTAGGCAAGTTTCGGGTTGTGTATAATTTTCTTTCGGCGCAATTTTACTTAAACAAATTTTTCAGGGAGATGAAAACATTTATTTTAATTCATGGCTCATGTTATAACTTTTGAAACACAGAAATTGTCAGCTATACTTTGTGAAATAACATTGGACTAATTTTATTATGATACATAATACTGAAATAAATAAGAAAGAACTGCATATAAAAATCCGGCAACAGGAAATTTGTTTTGGCGGAAATAAAAAATTAAAAATTTATGTAAAGCTTGAATGCACATCCGGCAAAAAGATGAAGCAAAGCAAACGTGTATTTTTTGCTGCTGCAAAGGAAGCTGTTAAAGAAGGCTATCGGCCCTGCGGGCATTGTATGAAAATGGAATATAAAAAATGGAAAGTGCTGAGCTTTTAAAAAAATGAAAATGGACAAACAGAATCAATTTTCGATTTGTCCAGCTTTGTGGCCAGAACCCCGATATGCATCGGGGCACATCTTTGCGAATGTCCCGATTAAAATCGGGATGCGTCTAACAATTTTGCCATCTATACTTAATAAAAAAGCCTCTCAAAAAAGAGAGGCTTGTGCCCAGAACAGGATTCGAACCTGCACATCCTTGCGAACGCTGCCACCTGAAGGCAGTGCGTCTACCAATTTCGCCATCTGGGCCTCTTAAAAGTTTCAAAGGTTTAAGGAGTTTAAGAGGTTAAGAAAACCTTTGAAACCATTGGAACCTCTGAAACCTTTGAAACTTTACACGGGCTGCAAATATAAGTGCTTACACCGAAACATTAAAATCCCGGAGTGCATCATTTAAACTCGTTTTTAAATCGGTGCTGGGTTTTCGCTGGCCGATGATAAGGGCACAACCCACACCATACTCACCTGCCGGAAATTTTTTGTTATAAGTACCAGGTATTACCACACTTCTTGCCGGTACAATCCCTTTCATTTCTATTGGTTCGCTGCCACTAACATCAATAATTTTTGTTGATTGTGTAAGCACTACATTGGCACCCAGCACGGCTTCTTTTTCTACCCTCACGCCTTCTACCACAATACAACGGCTGCCAATAAAACAACCATCTTCAATTATTACCGGGCTGGCCTGCAGCGGTTCCAGCACTCCTCCAATACCCACGCCACCACTCAGGTGTACACCCTTGCCTATCTGTGCACAACTGCCCACGGTGGCCCAGGTATCTACCATGGTGCCTTCATCTACATAGGCACCAATGTTTACGTAAGATGGCATGAGCACCACATTTTTAGCCAGGTAAGCACCATAGCGGGCCACAGCATGCGGCACGGCTCTTACGCCCAGTTCTTTGTAATTACTCTTTAGTTTCATCTTATCGTAAAACTCAAAAGGCGGCAGGGTATATGTTTCCATTTGCTGAATACCAAAATATAAAAGTATGGCCTGCTTTACCCATTCGTTTACCTGCCACTTGCCATCCACCGGTTCTGCTGTACGCAGTCTTCCTTTATCTACTTCTTCTATTACAGCTCTTACTGCATTTGTGTAAATATTTTCTTTAAGCAATTCCCTGTTTGCCCATGCAGCCTGTACCAGTTTTTCTTGTTCCATTATTTCAATTTATTTTTGAGTAGATAAAATATATTAAGAAGCTGTTTGAGTTATTTATTTTAGATACCAGCAAAAGGTTTTCGTGGCATCATTCCTTCCCTACATCAATGTAGGGATGTCACAATCCCTGTCTGCCAGCGCAGCCAGGCAGGCTTTCATCGGCATACATAATGGCAACATTTTAGACCCTATAATAAATTTCAGACAAATAACTCAAACTGCTTATAACGCTCTGGTTCCTGGTAAAAAATTAATAAAACGCATGCAGCATCAACATTAAATATAGAATGCAACTCATTTTTATTTAATACCCAGGGCTGCGCAAGATACAAAAAGAATAAAACGGGCGTTTAAAATTTAAAATATCTGCTATAGATTTAATAACTGTCACCAGTTTCGTTCTTAAGCTGTTTTATATATCTTGCGTTTACATTTATAAGGTTTAACAATATGAAGATAGGTTACGATGGTAAACGGGCATTTCAAAACAAAACAGGATTAGGAAATTATATCCGTTCCCTTATGGCTATTCTTACCCAGCATTATCCACAGCACCATTATACGCTGTTTGCCCCTAAACAAACTTCTTTATTTGATGTTAATGTTTTTAAAAATGTAAACGCTGTATTTCCTCAAAGCTTTGCTGGTAAAACTTTTGCTGCATGGTGGCGAAGGTTTGGTATGGTAAAGTCCATTGCCAGTGCGGGCCTGGATATTTATCATGGTGTGAGCAATGAATTGCCATTACACATTGAACGCACGGGTGTGAAAACAGTGGTAACGGTTCATGATATTATTTTTGAACGCTTTCCGCAAACCTATAAATTTGATCAGCGTTATGTACACCGGTGGAAAATAAAACATGCCTGTAAGGTTGCCGATGCTGTAATAGCCATCAGCAAACAAACCAAAAACGATCTTATTAATTTTTACCAGGTGCCCGAAAAAAAAATATTTATCAGTTACCAGAGTTGTAACCCCATATTTCAACAAAACATCAGCAGCCAGGAAAAAGCCATTGTAAAAAAAAGATATCATTTACCGGATAAATATTTTTTATTTGTAAGTTCTATTGCACCACGTAAAAACCTGATTTTAATCTGCAAAGCAATGGTATTGCTAAAAGATAAACTGGATATTCCATTGGTTATAATTGGTAATGGAAAAAAAGAAAAAGAAGATGCTAAAAAGATGATGGAGGCAAACGGGATAATTAAAAGGCTGATATTACTAAACGAAATGCCGGTATCAAAAGAAGCAGATTTTACCACAGCGGCAGATTTTCCTGCAATTTATCAGCAGGCACTGGCATTAGTTTATCCTTCTATTTTTGAAGGCTTTGGTGCGCCCCTGCTGGAAGCACTGTGGAGCGGTCTCCCTGTTATAAGCAGCAATACCAGCAGCCTGCCGGAAGTAGCAGGAGATGCGGCATTATATTTTTCTCCTTCAGATCATGAGCTGCTTGCGCAGCACATGTGGGATGTGGCCACCAATAATAATCTTGCTTCAGATTTGCGTGAAAAGGGTTTTGTACAGGCACAACATTTTACTACACAAAAATATGCCGACAGTATTATGAATGTATATAAACAGCTTTTATGATGGGCTTTTTAAACGATATAGAAAACTGCCTTGAGGTTTTAAAAAATGGCGGTACTATTTTGTATCCTACCGATACGGTATGGGGTATTGGCTGCGATGCCACAAACGAAAAAGCAGTGGAAAAAATTTTTGCTATAAAAAAAAGGAATGAAGAAAAAAGTATGATCATTCTGGTAACAGAAGAAACAGATATTTTACACTACAGCAATGAACCGGCTCCTGTAATTTTTGATTATATAAAAGGAGTGCATAAACCTACTACTGTTATTTATGAGGGTGCACGTAACCTGGCAAAAAATCTTATTAATAAAGATAGCAGCATTGGTATAAGAATAGTTCAGGATCCTTTTTGCAGGGAGCTCATCCGTAGTTTTGGAAAAGCTATTGTATCCACATCATCCAATATATCCGGCTATCCGCCTCCTGCTTTTTTTGAAGATATAGATATTGAAATAAAAAGCGGTGTTGATTATATAGTGCAACACCGCCAGGAAGATACCACTCCAGCTTTACCAAGTACCGTTGTTAAACTAAGCACCGATGGAAGCATAAAGGTTATAAGAGAATAAATTATTTAAAACAAAGCATACCCTATGCCCACCTGTATGTTTTGATTTTTCCATTTATCCTGATTATCTATATCATTTATATTATTAAGACCCACGGCATACCTGCCATAAATTTTTATTTTAGAAATATTAAGCTGCAGGCCACCTATCATACTAAAATCTCCTTTAGAAAATGCATTTTTCCCGTTTGTAACCAGGCCGCTGTTTTGATCCATCAGGATACCATACTGCGGACCCACCTGAAGTGATACAAAAGGATTAGGACTGTAGTTTAATAATATCGGAATTTTCAGATATTGAAGTTTTACTTTGGAAACAGAATTAAAATCATAAACAGCACTGAACTTACTGCTGGTATCTACATTTACCTGGCTAAACAATACTTCTGGCTGAATGCCCCATTTGCTGGTAAGATTTACCTGGGCAAAACCACCAAGGTGATAACCATAACTAAACTGGTCTGTAAATGGCTTACCATCTATTTTATGAATATCGGCTCCTGCTTTTATGCCGGCTTTAAAACCTTGCGCAAAAACAGATGATACACTCATGGTAAGCAAAAATGCGGCTAAAAGGATTTTATTTTTCATGTTTATAGAGTTTAGTAAAAGTTTTTCAAGATATATGCCAATCCTTTTTTTAAAGCTTGTAAAAAAATGGCTTAACAAAAATTTCTCATTTTTTAAAACGTTTTGTAATTGCAGGCCCGCATTTAAAATTATTGGTTAGGGTTGACAACTTTTCAAAAGTTGTCAACCCTTCTGCAAAAAAAAATCTCATTTTTTAAGACGGTGTAATTGCAATAAAGTTTAAAGGGCATGAGCATTAAAAATAATAGCCAGCAATTTTGAAACAAACGGTTAGTGCCTCAAAGTTTAAAGTTATTACGTTTTATAAAATGTAAACACATACCTTTGCGCCGATTTTATAATTTCTGAGAATTACATGACATGCCCAGATGCTGTTGATAGCAGGTATTACAAATTGGTTAATACTAAAAGATAATTTCTTTCCCCAACGGCCAGACGCATAACATGTGACCATCAAAAACCTTTTTTTTTTGACCACATGTGCTTTTTTGCAATGGCATCAGCCCGGTCTTTATTTTTAAAAACAATTTATACAATGAATGCATTTGAAGCATTAGGCCTCAACGAAAATATCGTAAAGGCAACCACCGATCTGGGTTTTACAGAACCTACTCCAATTCAGATACAGGCTATTCCTGTACTATTATCGGGCACTACAGATTTTGTGGGCCTGGCACAAACCGGTACCGGCAAAACTGCTGCATTTGGTTTACCCCTGCTGCAGTTAATGAACGCTGCAGATAAATTTCCGCAGGCATTAATTGTGTGCCCCACAAGAGAATTGTGTTTACAAATTACCAACGACCTGGTATCTTTTTGCAAACACAGCAAAGGTGTAAATGCAGAACCTGTGTATGGCGGCGCATCTATAGTAATGCAGATACGCAATCTTAAAAGAGGCGTACAAATTGTTGTGGCTACCCCCGGCCGTTTAATAGATTTAATAGAAAGAAAAGCTATAGACCTGCAGAAAGTAAAATATGTAGTGCTGGATGAAGCAGATGAAATGCTTAACATGGGCTTTAGAGATGATATTGATTTTGTTTTAAAAAATACCATTAACCGGGAGAGCATCTGGCTGTTTAGCGCAACCATGCCACCAGAAGTAAGGGCCATTGCCAAAAACTTCATGGAAAATCCTAAAGAAATTACCGTGGGTAAAAAGAACAGCGGTAATGTAAATATAGATCACCAGTTTTTTGTAGCACCTGCCCATAGCCGTTATGAAACATTAAAACGTTTAATAGATTTTAACCCCGGCATGTACGGTATTATTTTTACACGTACCAAAGCCGATGCACAGGATATAAGCGAAAGATTATCTAAAGCAGGTTACGAAATTGAAGCCCTGCATGGCGATCTTACACAGCAGCAGAGAGACCGTGTAATGGGACGCTTCCGTACAAAAGCACTGCAGTTGCTCATAGCCACCGATGTGGCCGCACGGGGTATTGATGTAGATGGTATAAGCCATGTAATAAATTACGAACTGCCAGATGATATTGAAGTGTATACCCACAGAAGCGGCCGTACAGGCAGGGCAGGCAAAACCGGTATCTGTTTATCTATATGCCACAGCAGGGAAACATTTAAAATACGCACACTGGAAAAAATGGTGAATGCCTCTTTTCATAAATTAGATATACCCAGTGGTAAAGATGTATGCCGCAAACAGTTTTTTCATTTTATGGATAAGCTTATAAGCACCGATATTTCTAACGGCGATTATGAAACTTACTTACCCGACCTGATGAAGAAATTTGAAAACGTAAGTAAAGAAGAAGTATTGCAAAGAGTAGCTGCTTTGGAGTTTGACCATTTTTTAAAATATTATGAAAATGCAGAAGACCTTAACTCTAAAGATGCAGGCCGTACAAGAGAAAGATTTGATGGCGGAGTAAGCAGAGACGACAGCAGCCGTAAAGACCGTACCAGCTTTAACCGCAGGGATAATGGTTACACCAGGTTATTTGTAAACCTTGGTACAAAAGATGGTTTTTATAAAGCCAGTTTTTTACAGTTCATTTTAGACGAAAGCAATCTTAAAAAAGAAGTGCTGGGCAAAATAGATATCCGGGATATGAATACCTGGGTAGAAGTAGATAAAGCCAATGCACCTAAAATGATAAAAGCACTGGATGGCAAACGCTACAATAACCGCACAGTGCGGATGAATGAGGCTGATGGCGGTTTTAAAAGAGCTGGTGATGAAGGTGAAGGTGCAGGAAGAAGCGACAGAGCAGAAGGAAGAAAAAGAACTTATGCTCCCAGGGAGCGGAGAGAATCTTAATAAAAGAAAAGCCCTGTTTTACGGGGCTTTTTTTTTACGCTTTTTTTTAAGTCATTGGTCAATAAGTCAAATGCCATTGGCAGCCGTTAAATTCATAAATATATTTTACGCATTTTGCAAGGCTGTATTAATTTTTAAAAAATTGCTTAAGCAAAAAGCTATTTTTTCTTACTGCTTTTTAAAATGATTCTGCGAATTTTTTATGGTTAATATTCATTGACGATAAACGCATCAAATCGGGAGACCACAACCGGTTCGCCACCTTTCGTGCCCCTCTAACGGTTTGCAGTGCTACACAAAATCATATTTTTTTCTTATCCCTTCACACATTATTTTTACCTGCCTTAACCCATTTTTAAAACCCATTTTTTATTCTTATGAGAATAATCTCCTTCGTTTTTTTTATACTGGTAGCAGCCGCAGCAAATTGCCAATGGAACAGCAATCCTGTAATAAATAATATTGTAACCAATGCTCCCGATTACCAGGGCGGTAGTTCCATTGCAAGTGATGGGGCGGGAGGTGTTATTATTACCTGGTACGGTAATGTAAATGCAACAGATAATTATATTTATGCGCAAAGATTTGATGCGCATGGCAATATATTGTGGGCAGGTAATGGCGTAGAAATATGTTCGGCTACAGGTATCCGTTACTTTCCTCAAATTGCCAGTGATGGAAATGGAGGAGCATTGATTAGCTGGCCAGATAAAAGAAATGGCAATAGCGATATATATGCCCAGCTCATAGATTCCAATGGTGTAGCGCAATGGCTTGCAAATGGCGTTGCAGTTTGCACCGCAGCCAATGATCAGGATGGAATTATAGTGCTAAACAACGCTCCCGGTAATTTTATTATCAGTTGGTTTGATTACAGGGGAGGAAGTACAACAGACATTTATGCACAACAGTTAAATGCAGGTGGCAATGCCTTGTGGGCGGCAGATGGAGTTGCAATATCTACAGCTTCGGCATACCAGCTATATCCTGATATAATTACAGATGGAAATGATGGAGCAATAATTTGCTGGCAGGATAACCGCTCCGGTAATTATGATATATATGCACAACGGATAAACAGTTCCGGCACCACTCTATGGATACCAAGTGGTGCAGCAGTTTGCACTGCAGCAGGTACTCAGGGTGATGCCAAATTAATAAGTGATGGAAATAATGGAGCAATTATAACATGGGAAGATTACAGGTTCGGCAGTTCTTCCGATATTTATGCAGGAAGAATAAATGCATTGGGTATACCTCAATGGGCAAATAATGGTGTGGCTGTTTGTACTGAGGCAAATTACCAGCAAGACCCAAAAATAATCAGCGATGGCAGTGGTGGAGCTATCATTACTTTTATGGACTTACGTAACAGTGTTGGCTTTGCCAACAATGATATTTATACACAACGAATAAATGCAAACGGCAGTAATATTTGGATAGCAAATGGCGTAGCAGTTTGCAATAATGCCAGCGATCAGCGTTATCCAAAACTGGCAACAAATAATAATGGCGGAGCTTTTATTACCTGGATGGATAAACGAGGTACCGACCAGGATATTTATGCTCAAATGATAAATAATAACGGTGTATCACTGTGGCCAGGTAATGGCATAGCCATATGCAAAGCTGCAAATAACCAGGATTATCCTCTAATAATAAATAATAAAAATAATGAAGCTGTCATTGCATGGGAAGATTTACGAAATGGCAATAATGATATATATGCTTCGAGATTAACAGATGGCATTATTTCTCTCTGTCCTCCTGCTTCCGGAACAGTGATGAATACCAATTTAAATGGTACTGTTTTTCAATGGCAGTTAAGTACTGATGGAGGTGCAACTTTTGCAGACATAACAGACAATGCCAATTACATGGGATCTAATTCAGCTTCCTTGCAACTTATTAATATTCCTTCTTCCTGGTATGGGTATCAATACCGTTGCGTAACCGATGGCAGCAACAGCATATCTTTTACATTGCGTTTTGTAAGTTACTGGAAGGGAGCCAACAGTTCTGCCTGGGAAGATGCGGGCAACTGGAGTTGTGGCAACCTCCCTGATGCCAATACAGAAGTAATTATTGATAATGGAAATGTGTTATTAAATTCAAATGCTGCCTGCCGCAGCCTGGCTGCAAAAACTGGAGTTGCCTTTACCATAAACCCTGGTTTTACATTAACGGTTACCAGGTAGAGTTTTTAGCAGGATTTTTTTTGCGGGATTTCCATTAAATAAAATAACATGCATAAAAAGCGGATACAGCTAACACTATTTATTGATGAAAAGGAGGCAGAAGCAATTGAAAAAATAAGAAAAGAATTTAACCCCAAACAATATGAATTAATTAAAAGCCACGTAACCTTATGCAGAGAAGATGAACTTGACCAAATTGAAAAAGTAATATTGAATGCAGAAAAATTAAATCTTGATGGCATCATAATTAATTTTGGAGAGCCGGTTAGATTCTTAAATGGAAAAGGAGTTTTAATTATGGCCGCCGGCAACAACAAACCCTTCCAGGAGTTAAGAAAAAAAATTTTACATGGCACAACCTTAAGTGTAACAACTCATCAACCACATATTACTTTAATGCATCCCCGAAACTCCACCTGTACCGATGCAATATTTAAACAGATTGCAGCGCATCACTTTCCCCATAAAATAAAATTCAGCAAAATTACCCTCATAGAGCAGGAAGCAGGGATGAAGTGGAATATTTTAAAAGAGTTTGATCTGAGGTATGAAAAAGGTAACTGACAAGGTTATCTGATAAGCTGCGATATCCAGGTGGACAGCTTTTTTTCGGCAGAAACTTTTCAGCGGAAGAATATTATGGATTTGCCGGGAAATATACCTTAGTCCCGCTATAATTATCCGCTTAGATAAAAGTTAAATAGAAATTCAATTGTTGAACTGAGCGTAGCAACCCTGCCTGGCTTCGCTTTGCAGACAGGGATGATGCTACAAGGATCAAATGCCGGTCAAAAAAAATACATCCAATTAACCAGGCAGTACCAATATTAAACGAAATATTTTTTGTTTAAATAAATGATGTTAGATTTATAAACGTTTAAGTAATAAGATTTGCATAGAAATCTATATTAATAGTTTTTAAATTTCATTCAGTAAAGAATAACCTATGCATTATTCAATATCGAATTGAAGTTTCCCCTTCAGGGGGTCAGGGGGCATGAAAATATCATTTCACGGCGCAGCCAGAACCGTTACAGGTTCTAAACATTTGCTTACACTAAGCAATGGTAAAAAAATATTGTTAGACTGTGGCATGTTCCAGGGAATGGGTGCAGAAACAGATGAGATGAACAGGGAGTGGGGTTTTAACCCATCGGAAATAGATTATCTTATTTTATCGCATGCGCATATAGATCATTGCGGTCTTATTCCTAAATTAATAAAAGACGGATACGAAGGTGTAATTTATGCCACACCTGCTACAAAAGATTTGGCTTCTATTTTAATGGAAGACTCTGCCGGTATTCAGGAATCTGATACAAAATTTTTAAATAAAAGAAGAGCATTGCAGGGTCTGCCCATGCTGCAGCCTTTATACAACACTGTAGATGCGCTGCTGGCTGCAGATCGTTTTATAACAGTAGATTATAACCAGTGGTTTACCATAGAGCCGGGTATTGAATTTTGTTATACTGATGCAGGCCATATTATTGGCAGTGCAGCCGTGCATGTGCGCATAACGGAAAATGGTAAACGCAGGCAACTTAGTTTTAGCGGCGATGTGGGCCGTTACCGGGATGCCATTTTAAAATCGCCGGCAGTGTTTGAGCAAGCCGATTTTATTTTGCTGGAAAGTACTTATGGCAACAGCCTGCACGATGAGCACCATCCCACTACAGATGCTTTGCTGGAGTGGATAGAAAAAACCTGCCTGCGGAAAAAAGGGAAATTAATTTTTCCTGCATTTAGTGTGGGGCGCACACAGGAAATTTTGTATGCTCTTAATCAATTGGAGTTAGAAGGCCGCTTGCCCGACCTGGAATATTTTGTAGATAGCCCCTTGAGCATAAAAGCCACACAGATTGTAAAACGCTACCCCCAGTATTTTAATGCACGCATACAAAAAGTTTTACAGAGCGATAGCGATCCTTTTGGGTTTAAAGGTTTAAAATTTGTAGATTCGGTAGACGAATCGAAGATGCTGAACTATTATAAAAATCCCTGCGTAATAATCAGTGCAAGCGGTATGGCAGATGCCGGAAGGGTAAAACATCATATCAGCAATAATATTGAAAACAGCCGCAATAGTATTGTGCTTACCGGTTATTGCGAACCCAACTCCCTGGGCGGAAAACTGATGCGTAAGCCAACAGAAGTAAGCATTTTTGGACAGCAGCACGAAGTAAATGCGGAGATTGGTGAAATGCGCAGCATGAGTGCCCATGGCGATTACGACGACCTGCTGCAATTTATAGGCTGCCAGGAAATAAGGGCTGTGCAAAAACTTTTTTTAGTGCACGGAGAGTACGATGTGCAGCAGGATTTTAGAGAAAGACTATTGCGCAAAGGATATGCAGATGTGCAGATACCAAAGCGGCATGAAGAAGTGGGGTTGGGATAAACTAAAAACGATTTACATAAAAAGCCGAAATATCTATTTCGGTTTTTTTATTACTCATAAGCTGGCTTACCAATAAACCTGTACCAGTGCCCTGCGATATGCCCAACATGGCATGGCCACCTGCAACAATTACATTTTGGTATTGCGATGTTCTGCCGATAAAGGGCAAACCATCTGGCGTAACCGGGCGCAGGCCGTTCCATATTTTATTGGCAGGAGGAAAATTTATTTGAAGACCGGGATAAAAATTTTTGGCAGCATCATAAATACCCTGCATGCGTTTTATCAATACCTTATTGTTTATGCCGCTGAGTTCCATAGTACCGCCAATGCGCAGGGTATTGGCCCAGGGTGTAATAGCGCAGCGTCCATCTACCAGTATGGCCGGATACTTAATATTTTTTTCTACATTATCGTAAGTGTAACTGTAACCTTTGCCGGGCTGCATTAATAAATGTATGCCCAGCATTTTGCTTACTGCCGGTATCCAGCTGCCGGTGGCTATTACAAAATTATCGCCATGCAATTTTTCTTTGTCTGTAATAACAGCATTTACGGTATTGTCATTTTTTTCAAAACCGGTAACGGTGCTGTTTAATTTAAACTGTACTCCCTGCTGTTCTAAATAAATTTTTAATGCCATCATCATTTTGCCGGGGTTAAAATGACAGTCATCTTTAAATAAAACTGCTCCTGCTACGTTTAGTTCTACATCAGGTTCCATTGCCTGCACCTGTGCTGCAGTTAATTTTTCTACTTCAAGACCCAGCTTCTCTGCCTCATCGGCCAGGTGAAATTCATGATCTAAAGTTTTTTGTTGTTTGCACATCATAAAGCATCCCTTCTCTTCCATATCAAAACTATCGCCTATCTGTGTGCGCATATCATTAATAAGGCTGCGGCTTAACTGTAATATATTTATTAAATGAGGCGCTGATTTTTTTACATGTGCAGCATTACTGTTTTTATAAAAATGCCAGGCCCATTGCATCAGTTGCCAGTTTAACCTGGGCTTTATATAAAAAGGGCTGCTGCTGCTAAGCATGTATTTAAAACCTTCTGCAATAATACCGGGCGAAGCAAGCGGTACAAAATGGCTGGGGCTCATATAACCCATATTACCAAAAGAGCAGCCATCGGTAATATCTCCTCTTTCAATTACGGTAACCTGGTGCCCTTCTTTTTGTAAATAGTAAGCGCTGCATAAACCAATAATTCCGCCGCCAATAATAATTGTGTTAGCCATTAAAAATATAGTTTGGGTTAAGGCATATTTAAGAACAGCAATTTAATGATTTGTTTTTTACCTGCATCTCCTTTAATAAAAAAAGCTGCTCTTTAGAAGCAGCTTTATACAATAAAAATATAAATTCATTAAAATCTGTTTGAGTTATTTGTTTTGAATACAAGCGAAAGGTTTTCATGGCATCATCGTCCCGCCCCAAAGCGGGATCCTTTCATCGGCATACCTTTTGGCATCTTTATCTACATAGTAAAAAAAATAGATAATTCAAATAGCTTTTAATTTTTTCTTTGTTTAATCAAAGCATCCAGCTGTTCTTTTTGTTTAGCTGCTTCTTTTTCCTGGTTGGCTACATCTGTAATATTCTCTGCAATTTTTGCTTCCAGCTTTTTTTTCTGTTTTTCATAATCTATGCCATCATCTCTAAGGTTTTTTAATTTTTTGTCAGCTTTTTTTACGGCATCATCCTGGTCTTTTATGTTTAACTCCAGGCTGGCTGCTGCTACAGCCTTTTCAAAACTGTCAAGGTAAATTTTAGCCTTTGTAAATAATTCAGGGTTTTCTTCAGTGGTAAAAAATTTATCTGCCCCGTCGGCAATCATCATTGTTAATACCGCATTGTTATTATCTCTTTTACTTTTTTTCTCTGTAGTAAAATAAAGGGTTAGTGGCTGATCGCTGATTTCGCTGATAAAAACATTTTTGTACATCATAAATCCTTTTACTTTTTTTGGCTTGCCGTAGCTGTTCATTTTATTTTCTACAGCGTTGGCTACAGCTTCTTCAGAATATGGCAGGTTGTAAATAACAGAACTCTGCGGCGATTTATTAAAAGTGGTAATGCCGGTTTGAGATTGTGCATTTACAGAGAGGGTGATGATGCATACAACGATCATCAGAAATAATTGTTTCATGTTGTTTATTTTTTGGTTTTGTAGCGCAAATTTACTTATCCGTGTTCATACACAGTAATGTAAAGATGTTATTATTTTTAAATAACCTGGAAACCCAGCGCAAAAGGATCATCCTGCTCATCAATGGTAATTATGTTATGCCCGTAAATTTTTGCCCAGCCTTCTATGCCTGGTTTAATAGCGGTTATGCCGTTTACATTGGTTTCTTCTTCTATAGTGCCAATAAACTTACTGCCAATAATACTTTCATGCACAAACAGGTCTTCTTTTTTTAATTTTCCTTTTGTGTACCACTGTGCCATGCGGGCACTGGTGCCCGTGCCACAGGGGCTGCGGTCTATAGCTTTGTCACCATAAAAAACAGCATTGCGGGCCGTGGAAGTTTTGTCAATTGTTTCGCCAGCCCATAAAATATGGCTGCATCCTTTTATGGTTTTATCCAGCGGATGTATAAATTCATATTGCTCATTAATAAGGTTACGGAGTACGCCACTGAAGCTGATTAATTGACTGGCTGTATAAAATTGTAAACCTTTAAAATTTTTCTGTTCATCTATGATGGCATAAAAATTTCCGCCATAAGCTACATCTATTATTAACTCGCCCAGGTGCGGCGATTGTATTGCCAGTTCTGCAGCCGCAAGGTAGGAGGGCACATTGGTAAGCTTAACAGATTTTACTTTTTTGTTTTCTTCTTTGTATGAAATATTTACCAGCCCTGCAGGGGTTTCCATTTTTACCTGTCCCGGAATTTTAGGAACAATCAATCCTTCTTCTATAGCAATAGTAATAGTGCCAATAGTGCCATGGCCGCACATGGGAAGGCAGCCACTGGTTTCTATAAATAAAACGCCCACATCATTTTGTGGGTCTGAAGGGGCATACATAATACTTCCGCTCATCATATCGTGGCCACGGGGTTCAAACATAAGGCCACGGCGTATCCAGTCAAACTCTTTTAAAAAGTGCTGGCGTTTTTGGCTCATGCTATTTCCCTGCAGTACCGGTCCGCCTTCCTTTACAAGTCTTACCGGGTTGCCGCAGGTATGGGCATCTATGCAGGTGAAAGTATTAACCATCTGTTTTAATTAATATTATTCAAATTTGAAGAATATAAAATAAATTTGGTGTAATTATTTTTTTATGGAAGCCTACGGTAAAATTTTATTGATTGCAATGCCTGTTTTTTTACTCCTTGTATTATTTGAAAAATGGTATGGCTGGCGCAAGGGAATGGATACCGTGCGCAGCATGGATATGATAAGCAGCATTAGCAGCGGCGTAACCAATGTTGTAAAAGATGTACTGGGATTAAGCATTGCGCTTATCAGTTACGGATGGTTGGTAAATAACCTGGCTGTTACTTCTATAAAAGCCACCTGGCTTACTTATGTTATTGCTTTTATTGTGTTAGATTTTGCAGGATACCTGGTGCATGCACTGGATCACCGCATTAATTTTTTCTGGAACAGCCACATTGTTCATCATAGTAGCGAAGAATTTAATCTTGCCTGTGCATTGCGGCAGAGCATTTCTGTTTTTGTGCGCCTGTTTGTTATTCTATTACTGCCGGCTGCTGTATTGGGTGTACCCAAAGAAGTGATAGCAGTGGTAGCTCCGCTGCATTTGTTTGCACAATTCTGGTATCATACCAGGCATATAGGAAAGATGGGCTGGCTGGAAAAAATAATTGTTACCCCTTCTCATCACCGGGTGCACCATGCCATTAACCCGGAGTATATGGATAAAAATTATGGGCAGATATTTATTTTTTGGGATAAATGGTTTGGCACTTTTCAGCAGGAGTTAAAGGAAGTACCACCCGTATATGGCGTAACAAGGCCGGTAAGAACATGGAACCCTATTAAAATAAATTTCCTGCACATGTGGTTGCTTTTTAAAGATGCATGGCATACCCAAAACTTTAAAGATAAACTAAGGGTGTTTTACAAACCCACCGGCTGGCGGCCTGCTGATGTAGCTGAAAAATACCCGGTATATAAAATTGAAGATGTGTATGATTTTGAAAAATATGATACGCCTTATTCAAAATCTTTTTTAGTGTGGACCTGGGTACAAACAATTGTACTGCTGTTGCTGGTTAGCTATTTGTTTGGCAATATTGCAGCAATAGGTACGCCGGGCATATTTTATTACGGTGCATATATTTTTTTATTCGTGTATGCATTTACCGAGCTGATGGATGGAAACAGGTATGCCTTTATTCCTGGATTGATAAATGCGGCTGCAGGTATTGGTATTTTATTTTATACCGGAGATTGGTTTGGAATATCTACCCTGCATCCTTTGCTAAAATATGTATTGCTCATATACTTCCTGGTATCAGCCGCAGTTACGCTATGGTTTAGTTATAGTAAAAGTGAAATAAAAAATGAATTTGCTGTAAACTAAAATCAATTAATTTTTTCTTTGATATAATACTGAAAAATAGTTGGTAAAAACCTCTACAACTCAATGTTTTTGTCGGTTTTGAAAGAAGTTTAGTGAAAGTCATTTCACTAAGCTTTTTTTGTTTATGAAAAAGATAAAAAAAAGCGATGCTGGAGCTGTCAATCTTTGGCAGTAATTGGTTGGGGTAAACAACAGAATAAGCAACGTTTTAAATGTAAAAATTGTGGCCTTCTGTTTACTTCCAATGATAAGTTGCAGACCATTGAAAACCGCTTTGTCTGGTTTAAAAAATGGGTGTTAGAAAGGCAGACTTATAAAACCTTACAAAGGGACAGTGGTTTATCAAAAGACACCTTGCAACGAACCTTTTATCATTTTTTAGCCCAAGCCCCTTTAACACCCATCATTCACCACGATAATGTTTATTTAAGAGTAGATGCGACCTATTTTAAACGGTTTTGTGTGGTGTGTTATCAGGATAATTTTTTAAGCTATACTCAATTGTTTCGTTTCTCTGATGCAGAACGATATGAAGAAATTAAAGAA
>JAYVGA010000301.1:0-2851 GCA_043772635.1 Chitinophagaceae bacterium | reverse complement strand
CCGGGTATAAGTTCATAATTATTATCTTTTTCAAAAGAAAGGCCCTGCGGGTTCCTGTGCCCGAAAGAATAGATATGAGATCTCTCGCCATTAATAAGCGGATTATCAGCAGGTATAGAACCATCAAGGTTAATGCGCAGAATTTTACCACTGTAACGGTTAATATCTCCGGAAGCTACCTGGGCTGCAGTGGGAATATATTGAGACTCGATAGAATCGCAGGCATTGCCAAACTGGTTGGCACCACGGTCTCCTGCAGCATACACTAATTTATAATCGGGTGTTATAGCCGTTCCAAAATTCCCTATTACCAGTCTCCCGGCATTATGATCATCGCTGCCATAAATACCTCTTAATAATATTTGCGGGTTGGTTAAACTGGGTACATTGCGGTTGTAATTATAGCGCACAATTCTTACCCTTCTCAGTGCAGATGAATCGTAACAATAGGCCATGTAAACAAAATCATTTCCGGTGCCGGTGTTTAATTCAGGATGCAGTGCAATACCAAACATGCCATCCTGTTTAATACTGCCACCGCTAACGGTAAATCTTACCAGCGATTTAATATCCAGCAACTGGTGTTTGCCTCCGTTTATGGTATTCACTTTCATCACATATCCCCTTCGCTCTGTTATCCATAAAGAATCATCAGGGCCCATTACCATCGCAAAAGGATGACGGAACCTGCCGGCAGGAGTATTGGGATTTATTATTCTTTTTGCAGAAAATGTTTCTCCCTGTGCAAAATTATTTTGCATAAAAAACATACAAAAGACAGTAAAAAGCAGCAGTTGTTTTTTCATAAAACCCGGATATTAATCAGTAATAATACGAGGTGATTTAACGAATGATAAAATGGCTGTAATGCAGTATTTACAAGTGTTATAATAAAAACGTACACCTGGCAGATAAAGTGTGATTTTCTTAAAAAAAAATAAAAATACTTATGGCATAATATATTTTCATAGTTACAAAATATACTACCGGATACTTCGTTCCTTTAAAGGAATCCATCCAACTCATGTAACAACTTTTCAAGCTAAACCAATGTCTATGAAAAAAAATTTACATGCTTTTCTTCTTATCTTTTTTATTGTAACCTCTTTTTTTTTAGTGCAGCAAACATATGCGCAGGGTGCCAACAGGGTAGATGTTGGTAAAAGTTATGCCAACATGAGCAAGCTTGCTACGGGAGGTACATATAACCCCGGCGATACTATAGAAATAAGGGTAACTATTGCAGTAATAAGACAGGTAACTTTTACTGCCGTAGACAGCGTACAGGTTTTTGACCAGGTGCCGGCAAAGACCACTTATATACCCGGCTCTATGAGAGTGGCTACCAATGAGGGCATTACCTACAAAGGCCCTTTTACCGAAGCTGCAGATACCGACCCCGCAAGAAATGTAGCTGGCAGTATAATTATTAATCTTGGCAATAAAGCCAATGGTACCCGTGGTGGCCGCATACGATCTGATACCAGCCGGCCTTCTTTTTTTGGATCGCATTGTATTATGATGGCCTGTTATAAAGTAAGAATAAATCCATCTGCTGTGTATGGAGATACCATAAAAATTGGTGGAAGTATAAAATACAAAGTAGTAACCCCTGTAACCGGGTGGACTACTGTAACTTTTCCGCAGTATAAAATTTTATTATTTCCCTACAGTGGGTATTGCCCCAACGGTGCAGATGTGAGTGCGGCTTCAGATTTTGGAGGAACATTTGGAAGAGGCAAGGCTCCCAACAGGGTAGCGCCACTTTCTTTTGCCACCACTTATATTAAACAAAATATAAGCACCGGGCAGCCTAACGATTATAATTATGCCATCATAAAAAACAGCAGTGCCGATTCCTGGACCATCCCCAATTCGCCCATGCCCGAAGGCCCAGCTTTACACAGAGTGTTTGGTTTTTGGGATATTGGGGGCGATCATACCAATACCACCAACCCTGCCTTTGGCAATGCTCCACCTGCTGCTGCAGATACTGCCGGATATTATGTTTTGGTAAATGCCAGTTACAATACCAATGTGGCTTACCAGGAAACACTTTCTAATTTATGCCCCAATACATACTATGAATTTAGTGCCTGGTTTAGAAATGTGTGCCCACGCTGCAGTTGCGATAGTGTGGGAAGAGGGAGTGGAAGCAGTGGCTATATTCCAAGACCCGGTAATGATTCTTCGGGCGTGCGGCCCAATCTTAATTTTGAAGTAGATGGCAATGCGTATTACAGTACCGGAGATATGAAGTATGACCGGGTAAGGCCATGGAAAAAATTTGGGTTTACTTTTTTAACCGGCCCCACACAAACATCTGCCAACTTTGCGATAAGAAATAACAGCCCCGGTGGAGGCGGTAACGACTGGGCTATTGATGATATTAAAGTATCTCATTGCGGCCCCACATTAACCATGAATTATAACCCCGAAGTTTTGGGTTGCAAAGAAGGTGCTTTTACGGTAGCACTAAAGGATACTATACGTTTTGTTTACAACAGCTATGTGCATTTTAAATGGCAAAAGAGTAATACTGGCGGCACGGTATGGACAAATATGACCGGCCCCGGCACATCTGGTATAGGAACTCCTGTACTTGTAAACGGCCTTTACCAGTACGTTACAGTGCTTCCGCCATTTATGGCACTGGCTGCCGATAGCGGAACATACTACAGGGTTGTGGTGGCCACTACTGCTGCAAACCTCAGTAACAACTGTGCTTATAAAGATCAAAATACTACCATGATAAGAGCCATAACATGCGGCATTATTTTAAAAGGAAATTTTACACAGTTCACAGGTAAGGTTACCGGCAAAAAAGGATACCTGAGCTGGGCTGCCAGCG